>DASTZT010000543.1:0-4080 GCA_035764225.1 Ktedonobacteraceae bacterium | reverse complement strand
CTGGACGCCATGAGACGAACGTAAATGCGTAGCCAGCGCGGGTAAGAAGCGATTCTGTTCCAGCACTTCAATGACCTTACGGACACGCTCGCTGCGCTCTTCCTCCGGCCCCAGACGGGTATATTCCGGCTGCTCCAGAATATTCATTACCCCTTCATGGTAGAAAATGTCGCTGAGCATCTCGCCATGCTGCTCTAGAATACGCACAATCGTATTGCCAATCAGCCGCTCGGTTGGGGATAGGTTCGATTTCGCCAGCAGCTCACTAATTTCGTCAACACGCTTATCCTGAAGTAGCTGATTGAAGCGAGCAGAGAAAGCGCTTAATTCTTCCTGCTGGATCGCCGTCTCCAGGAGCAGTCGCTGCTGCTTGACGGTACCGTCCGTAAGTACCAACACCAGATGCGCGGAAAAATCGGTCACGGCCAGCACCTCAAAGTGCTTGAGGCGTCCTTCGACGGAACGCGGCGGCGTCATGACGGCGGCGCTATGCAAAAGACGCGCCATCACCGAGGCCGTCAGCCCCACCCATTGATCTAGATGATCTTGCACCTGATAAAACTGATGGCGGATCAGACGCTGCTCATCAAGCGTTAAGGCCGACTCCTGCATCAGATGTTCAACAAAATAGCGATAGCCCAGGTCCGTAGGGACACGCCCGGCAGAAGTATGCGGCTGCTGGATCAAATGGGCCTCTTCCAATCCCGCCAGTTCATGACGCACCGTTGCGGAGCTGAAACGCAACCCATATTTGCGCACCAGCGTCTCAGATGCAACCGGGGTGGCAGTATGGATGTATTCTTCGACCAGCGCACGTAAAATCTGCTCCTTGCGCTGACTTAATGGTGTCATATCCTTGCGACCTTTTGCGTACGTCTCCCATCATAGCAGCATTGACTGCTATGGATAGGATGATACAACATTTGTCAACTATGATTGCTAGCACTCTCACAACGAGACTGCAAGTACAGAATAGCACTCTCGGAGGGGGATTGTCAAGAGCCGAGAAGATGGAAAGATAGGGGGGAACAATGATGTGAAAGACAAAACTGGTATAGAGAAATGGTCACACATTCCTCTATACCAGAAAACCTTATCATATTACTGGTCAGGTGTTGGTGTGGGCGTTGCTCCACCATTGTCAGGTTGCTTATTGGGATTGCCAGTCACGCCCGGCTGCATTGGGTCCTGGCCATCGAAGATCCAGTCCTGGGTGCCTGTTCCTTGAAGGCCCGTCGCAGACGAAACCGAGGCCAGATGGATGCCAGGAGGAGCAGACGGGAACGGTTGCGGAGTAAAGCCAAGATTGAAGTTGCCACAGGCAATGCCACGCGTTCCATCCTGATCCACCGGACAGTAGCCAACAGCGCGTTCCATCACGCTATGCCAGATAGGAGCAGCGCCCGTAATACCCACGACATTACCCTTAAACGGTTCATCGTCGGCATTGCCAGCCCAGACACCAACGACAACATCAGGAGTATAGCCGATGGTCAGGTTATCCTTAAAGTCGTCCGTCGTACCGGTTTTGGCTGCCACAGGATGAGCACATACGCGCTCCACTGCACAAGTTGGATCTTGATCGGCAAATGAAAGCACATGATCGTTCAAAAACTCAGGGCGACGGGAAGGCTCATCGGCGAGGATTGAGGTCATCATGAAGGACACTTGCGGCGAAAGCACCCGTATGCCCTGTGGAGGCGTATAATGGTAAAGATGGTTCCCGTAATTGTCCCAGACATCCAGGATGCCTTGTGGCGGGATACGTACTCCATTATTGGCAAAAACCTGATAGGCCCCCACCATCTGAATCAGGGGGATCTCAGCCGTACCAAGCGCCATTGAAACGCCGAAACGTTGGCCGACCGTCAAATTCGTGTGATTGGCAGCATTATAGCTTGCTACCCCGGTATCGAGTGCTGTAATGCCCAGGCGTCGCGCCATGTTGGCAACATTATCAACGCCAGCAAACATTAACGCTTTAATAGCTGGGATATTGCGGGAGGTCGCCAATGCGCTACGAATCGTGGGATCACCACCCCCATAGGTGCCGCCGTAGTCGGTTGGTGGTTTTATATTGTAACCCGGAACAGGAAAATAGGTTTTTACGTCGGTCAGCGTCATGCCAGGATACCAACCCTGTTCAAAGGCAGTAGAATAAACGATGGGTTTAAAGGTTGAACCGGGTTGGCGCGGCAAGACAGCTACATTGTTTTGCCCGGCAACTGTTGGATTGTTGGAGTTATAATCTGTGCTGCCATCCATCGCCAGAACTTCACCGGTTTTGGCATTCATCACGACCACAGCAGCATCATTGACGTTGTTATCTTTGTTCAGCGTAGCATAATGCACATAAGGAAAAACCTGCAAATCAGATTGTGTGATGTGGCGCTTCACCGCTCGCTCAACGTAGTCCTGCATGTTGGCATCGATGGTTGTACGAACATTGAAGCCGCCATTCAAGAGAACGTCTGGTCCTAGAATTTGCTCCAATTGATCGGTCACCCACTGCACAAAATGGGGATCTTTCGTCGAAGGTGTGTAGCGTTGGAAAGTCATTTTCGCCGTCAGGTCAGAAACCTTCTGCGCGATATCAGGGGTGACTGGCCCTAATCCATCCACTGAGATCCCATTTGCCATCATCTGGCTCAGCACATAGACCTGGCGACCGAGAGCATTTTGTTTCTGGTCTGGACCTAGCGTGGGATCATAGAGAAGCGGATTCTGAGGCATGGCGGCCAGCAACGTCGCCCTGGCCAGACCCAGTAGAGGATCGTTCTTATGCGTCTGTTGATTGTAATCAAGTTGCGCAATACCAGGGGTACATTTAAAATTCTTATCGCATTGTGGCATGAGATGGAAGTATTCTTCAGCCGCCGCCTCTACGCCCATGTCCTGTGAACCAAAGGGAGAGACGTTGAAGTACATTTCCAGAATCTTCCACTTAGGGTATTGCTGCGTCAGGCCAATTGCCATTGTCGCTTCGGGTATCTTACGATTGATGATCGAATCGGCATTCTGACCAGTCATATTTTTTATCAACTGCTGTGTGATGGTGCTACCACCGCTGCACCCGCCGCAGATAGCAGCACGCAGGATTCCTTGCGGATCTATTCCCGAATTGTTCCAGAAGGTGGGATCTTCAGCCGCAATCATCGCATCTTGCATCACCTGCGGAATATCTTTATAGGAAATCGGCACGCGTCGCCCGCCGCCGGCATTATCATAGACATCTTTGAGCAGAACGCCATTGCGATCATAAATATGCGTTGTCTGCGAGATGCGCTGATTGGCGATATCTTGCACTTTTGGCAACTGGCTCTGATAATAGCCATAGCCATAGGCGCTCCCGGAAGAGGCTAATATCACCAGCAAGAGCAAAAGTGAAATGATAATCGCTGCTCTGAGGTGATTGCCACGCGCTTCGCGGCGGTGGCGGCGCTGCATTGCCAGGCGCAGTGTGCGCGAACGCTTCCACGGCTTTGGCTTTGCTTCCACCATCTCAGCAGAACTCGGATGGTAAAGCACAAGCGGCTCCGGTGGCGGAGGGGACTGATTCCTATAACCGGCGATAGCGGCCATTTTCCCAGACCAGCCACGCACCATCTGGACGGTATTAGATACCCAGCCTTGCGCGCCTCCTCCAGATTGTGGCATGGTGGGAGATGCTGGCTCCTGCGCCCATTGTGACGATAGAAGTCCGGTACGAGGCGACATCTGCTGCCCCTGAGAAGTTGGCGAAAACTGTTGCACTTGCTGACCCTGTTGCGGGCGATAATCACGCAACAGGTTACCCGAATGAGGGATACCATTGTTCTCAGCATAATGGTTGTTACCAGGTTGCTGATTCCAATTATTCATAAAAGTACATCCTCACATTCATAAACATTCGAGGACTGCCATCATCACACCGCTTATCTCGCCCATATAGTCATTTTTTAACTTTCAATGACAAATACCTGTTAATCCTCGATTCTCCTTACTTAGCTCAACGGACAAAATGAAACACATTAACATAATCACCAATTCGGGCCATTCGCCATCGCACACCTGAATATTCACCGATATACACCAATGTGT
>DASTZT010000542.1:0-7736 GCA_035764225.1 Ktedonobacteraceae bacterium | reverse complement strand
GGGACTGGCCCTGCTGCACAGACAGGAAGCAATGTCTCTGTCCAATATACTGGCTGGCTTAAAAGCAGCAACAAGAAATTTGACAGCTCTTACGATCATGGCGGGCAACCTTTGCAAGTGACTATCGGGCAGCAGCAGGTTATTCCAGGTTTTGAAGAGGGGCTTGTAGGAATGAAGGTTGGTGGTACGCGCCGCCTGATTATTCCAGAAGCTTTAGGTTATGGACCCCAAGGGCAACCTCCCACAATTCCCGCCAATGCAGATCTAATTTTTGATATCACAGTTGTCAGTATTCAGTAATAGAACGAGCTTATCTAAAGAAGATAGACCTCAGTCGTAACATGAATGAGGTCTATCTTTTGTGTTTAGCGAGGACGAAATTTCAAAAACGAGGCTAACTTTTGTCCAATCTAGTTAGCACCAGCCGCAGGCACGCCGTCGCGTTCGGCGGGAAACCCTGGAGAGATAGCGGGGCTATGTTGAGTCTGCTTCCAGTTTTTTAAGGCGGCTTTTTTCTGTTTGGATTTTCTATGTTGTCGTATGGTTTTCTTCTGGCTCGGTTTAGACATAGGTGCGTCCTTTTTATTCATAATACGACTGTATGTAAGATGCTATTGATTTAACACAAGTATATCATAGGCTATCGGACTTCTTGTGTTCTTATTATTATGCCAGTATCATGGATGTAGAAAAGTATCTATCAGAAAGGACCGGCAATGCTTGAAAAACCAAAACATCTTGCGCCTGAATATGGAGCGCAATTTAAGGATCGTAGCATTGTGGAGGCGTACAGTCATCGTCCACCTTATCCTGTCGAAGTCTTCGATATTCTAGCTGGACTGGTTGGTGGTGAGCCACGACGCGTGCTGGACGTTGGCTGTGGCACTGGCTATCTTGCGCGTAATTTTGTCGAATATGTCGAGCAGCTTGACGCCGTAGATTTTTCACAGCATATGATCGAGACGGGCAAGCGACTCCCCAACGGTGATAATCCGCGTTTGCGCTGGCTCTATGGTGCTGTTGAGGATGTTGAGCTTGATCCGCCTTATGGGTTGGTGACGGCGGGGGAAAGCCTGCACTGGATGGATTGGTCCATTGTGCTGCCTCGTTTCAAAGAGGTGCTGGTACCTGGAGGATATCTGGCAATTGTCTCGCATGATAATACGCTCCCACAGGCCTGGTACGATGTCCTCCACGAGATTATTCCGCGATACTCGACCAATAAAGATTTTGAGCCTTATGATTTGATTGAAGAGCTGGAATTGCGCGGCCTGTTTCAAAAAGTTGGCGACAAAGCGACTGCTCCCGTGCCTTTTGTGCAATCTGTTGACGATTATATCGAATCGTTCCATTCGCGCAACGGCTTCTCCAGAGAGCGGATGGGGCCAGAGCAGGCGGCTGCCTTCGATCAGGAAGCGAGAGAGGTCTTGCTCAGGTCGCATCAGGACGGCGTGATGTCCTTGCAGGTTGTTGGCAGCGTGATCTGGGGGCTGCCGATATGTTAGAGCGGCTCGATGCGTACGCTATCTAGCTCGAACCATTGGGGGCCGCTGGCTACCGTGCCGAAGCGGAGTACTCCTCGTGGCGAGGCAATCGCGAACTGGTTATCGAGCCACGCCACAAAACCTAGCGGTCGCGTGGGAGGGTTGGGGACGCGTAGAACGGTCTCGCCATTGACCTGGAAGCTCGCTTCATGGGCTTGCCACTCTAACGTGTAATGCTGCCATGCGGTCATATCGACCGTGAGCAGAGACTCGCTGGCACCGCTCAGACGTTGCATCCAGCGGGCAGCCGGGCGAGTATTGCCTGTAAGCCGTGCCCACACGGTTGTTACTGCGGTAGGCAGCGTCGCCAGCAACGCTCCTGCTCGCATGCTATGGACCACCTGGGCCTTCCATCCCCAGCCGGGGATGCCTGGGACAAGGGCCATATTCGATGGGGGAGAGGCATAGAAGAACCAGACGGCTTCTGGCAACATCAGAATGTCGCCTCGCGGTGAGAATGGATAGTTCCAGAAACCAAAACCTGCCGTTCCGCGCAACATGTTGCTGCTCTCGGCGCTGCTGTTGGCGGTGGCCGCAGGCAGTGACGAGCGCGCGCGTACCTCCATGCGCAGGGGAGGTCGCCAGGGAAATTGGGAGCGAGTCAGTTGAGCGTAATCATCGATCTGGGCATCACTATATGCTCCCTGGCTGGCTGACGAAAAAGCCATACGCAGGGCCGAGTCAGCGATGGCGACTGAGCCTGAGCCGATGCAGGTCTGCGTCCAGTGCTGAGCGATGGATTGGGTAAAATCGTCAAATACGGTTTCAGGGATAGCGATGGTTGGTCTCGTTTTCTGGCGGCTCTCTTTTTAATGTGGGGATTCTCAGTAATTCTTCTTCTAATCTCTGCCACACCATTTGATCTGCCGTAATATTGTTCACTGGTTGATTTCTGCTTGCCGCCTCTAGCATCGTTTCGGCCACGAGTTGGCGGAATTGCGCAAAATGTTGCTTCTGGTCGTTATGAAATGGCATCACGCTGAGCGCGATCCGATCTGGCTCATAAAAGTCTTCTGGCTCAAATGCCAGCGCGATCAGGTCAGCGTAATGTTGAGCAAGGGTGGTCCTTGCCTGTGAAAGAAAATGATTATACTGCGAGCTGGAAACAAGGAATACGCCCGCGATCCGCCCTGCGTAGAGAATAGGATAGATAGCGGCGCTTTTCTCCGGCCCGACTCGGTGGACTGGCATCAGGCTATGTTCCTCGTCGATGTTTTGAATAATGCCAGGACGGCACAGGGTAACGACGTTGCCAGCCAGCGACTCGGCCCCCAAAAACATGGCCGTCTGCTCCAGATTACCAGGCCAGGGTGGTGTTCCCAGCCCGACGCTCTCGCGCAGGCTACGTACCTTATTATATGGTCCCGATGGCGGCATACAGCGCACCACCCAGATCGCCATACCCAGCCGCTCCGGGTCTAGTTGTCCAATAGCTTGCTGTAAAATAAGATGGCAAATCGACCAGAAGCGCAAATGTTCTGTTGTTGATGCTCGTGCGACAAAAACCCTGGCATAAAATTCGGCGGGAATATCTTTTGATGTATCTTCCTGGGCAGGGTTAGCAAATTCGCCGAGTCCCTTTTCTGTTTTCAGCAAGTCTTGCATTTGCTCACGGTATTGTGGGATCACACTGAGTAAATGCCGTAGATTGAGGGAACGCGGGTCCGATTGCCCACTCACCCAACGACTAAGGGTAATAGGAGTTACACCCAGCTCATCGATGATACGTTGCTTTTCTTTGCTATCACTAATGATCATCCCTAGCAACTCGCGCCAAGTACGTGCTTCTTGCATGTCTTTCACCCACCGCTAAAATAGCCATAAAAATGCCCCGTACATTTCATCATATCAGCTCTTGACCGCTAAGTCAATCATTTCACGCATAAATTTGCAGAGGAGGAGCAAAAAAATGCAGAGGTTATATAACTAACCTCTGCATTTTTTATTCCTTAGACTACTTTTGGGCTTTTGTCTCTCGACTCAGCGTGGCAATTAACGTACCAAGTACAGCAATGATGAGAAGAACGCCAGAGGCTACGCGGAGCGAGGCCAGGGCGGGCACGCTGTTGATAAGCGCAAGCACAATCACGGTAATAATGACGCCGATCAGGATAATTATATCCCCGACGAGAAAGTCGTAAATGGCTTTGATGACATTCACTGCTTTACCTCCTGTTGTTGCCCGACGGCGGCAGAGGAGCTTCCCGCTTGTGCATATGCCAGGCGTTGCTGCTTGCGCTGTTTGAGCCAGGTAATCAGGACGAAGCAAGCCACCAGATAGAGCGCCGCCAGTCCAATTAATGAGACATCGGCAAAAGGCCACACGACTCCCAGTCCCTCGCCAGCCCAGAACGTCCCAAAGGTTGTTAACATGACGCCGACGACAAACTTCAGCGTATTCTCTGGCACTTTCGTGAGAGGCGCGCGTATCGCCGCACCTGCAAAAATGACCAGAAGACCAGCAATGGTGGCTCCTATCGCGGCGGAATTGATGCCACAGCTTTGGGTGCAAGCGGTCGTTGCGGCGCTACTGCCGAACGTGATCACGATGAACGCAACCTCCAGGCCTTCGAGCAGGACCGCTTTGTAAGAGAGGGCCACGCCAAAGGGATGTATTTGCGGGGAAGCTGACTCGCCGCGTGCCCGTAGTTCCGCCATAGTCTCCTCAAAAATAGCCTCTTCATCGTGCAGGGCTTTGAAGCCGCTGTAGCGCAAAACGGCCTTCTTGAGCCACTTAAGGCCAAAAAGCACGAGAAGCACGCCAACTGTCAGACGGAGAATGTCGATAGGGACAAATTGGACAAGAGCCACTCCCAGGGTAGCAATAATAAGTGCAAGGGTTGCGGCAGCAGCAAGTGCGCCGATGAGCGAACTACGCCAGTTAATAGTGACGCCAACGACCAGAACGATAGTAAAGGCTTCGACGAACTCAACTGCGGAGGCTAGGAACGCAGTCGTAGCAACCTCCCACTGCATGCATGTTCTCCTGTTCTGCTGTCTTGGATACACAATAGTGAAAGTGCCTACTCTGGAGAGAAAGCTGTAAGCAAGGCAGAATAGTTCCTTGCACGTTTATTGTAGCATATCTCTATGTTATGCTGTTGTTAGCTTCTCGTTGCTACCAGCTGGAGCCAGATGCGCGGTACTTCTGCCAGCCCTAGCTCTTGTCCAGCTTGATACACTGCCGCCTTGAGCGCAGCTGCACCGAGGGCAAGTGGTACGCCGGGGAGTGCGCCTTCGATAAAAAGCCAGTACTGGCCTATATCGCGCCATGCATCAAGGGGAATCATTGCAGTCGTTTTCTCCGTCTCAACTTTGCCAAAGCCACATTTCTTAAGGAGGTCACTATAGCCTTCTGTGGTCAGCCATTGCATTGCCATTGCTTTTGCTTCGCGTGATAATTGAGCCTCTGGATGCTCTTTCCTCAACCAGCCGACGGCCCGACGCGTCCAGAGTCGATAGAATCGCTCGGTTCCTGGAATGTAGGTGCCTTCAAAAAAGGCCGTGTTGCAGGCGAAAATCCGCCCAGGAGCAAGCAAGCTTGCCATTTGTTGCATGGCCGCGAGTTTATCTGGCACGAGATGAATGGCATTGCAGAAAAACGCGGCATCGGCGTTCTGTAGAATGTTGGGAAGGTCGGTTGCTTCTCCCTGAATAAAATCAGCGTCTACCTTGAAGCCTGACTCGGCCATGCCGCTCTGGGCGCGTCGTAGTGCTTCTGCGGAAGGATCGACTCCGATGATGCGAGTATGTTGCAGCCGTCCCTGACGGGCCATTTCTTCGGCGATCAGGCGTGTGATAGCTCCTGTACCGCAGGCCATATCCACAATCGTAAAAGAGTCGCTCCCTGGTAGGAGAGCCAGCGCCTGCCTGACGAGGGAGCGATTGACTTCGGTGTAGAATGCGTGGGCCGCGAAAGGTTCAAACGTAAAGAGATTCGTTTCTTCTGTTTCGATGAGACCCATAAATAATCTCCTCCTTAACTACGAGTATGCTAAAGAGTTAGAGGGGGTCTATCGCGAACTTGTTTCACGGATTTTGCAATCTTTTATATGTGCATTGCCATACCACCATCCACGCAGAGAACTTGCCCTGTAATATACCCGGCCTCTGGAGAGCAAAGGAAAGCGATAGCCCCCGCCACTTCTTCGGTGCTGCCGAAGCGTCCTAGAGGCGTGGATTCGAGCATAAACTGTCGCTGCTGCTCATTGAGGGTTGAGGTCAGTTCAGTTGGGATAAAACCTGGCGCGACTGCGTTGGCAGTGATATTGCGGCTGGCCATTTCACGCGCGGTGCTGAGGGTAAGAGCAATGATCGCCGCTTTGGACGCTCCGTAATTGGCCTGTCCTGCTGGCCCCAGCAGACCAGCGACCGATGTCACATTAACGATTCTGCCCCAGCGTGCCTTCATCATGCTGCGGAGCGCAGTTTTGGTACAAAGGAATGCGGAGCGCAAATTACTATCGATAATATGTTCGAAATCGGCGAGTGACATTTGCAGGATAAGCTTATCGCGTGTGGTGCCTGCGTTATTCACCAGAATAGTAATGGGGCCAAGCGCCTCGGTGGCCTCGCTAAAAAGCCGCGCCACCTCTTCCTCCTGGCTCACGTCGGCTTGAATGGCGATACAGCGTCTGCCAAGCCCCTCAATGTATGCTTGCGCTTCGGCAGCGGCGTTGGCATTGCTGCGGTAATTGACGATGATATCGGCTCCCGCTTGTGCCAGGCGTTGCGCCGTTGAGCGACCGATGCCCTGACCACTCCCGGTGATCAGGGCAACTTTGCCTGTCAGTGGAAGTTGTTGCTCATTTGTCATAAGTTTCTATCCTCTGGGTTAGAAAAATTTCTTTGCGTTATGGTTCTGTAGTATAACATATTATGTTTCAATAGATAGATAGAAAAAGCTGAATAAACTGTACTTTCCAGGCGTGTTTAGTTTTGTATCAACTGGCCTTTGCTCGTTTTTTGTCGAGCCATTTTCTTCTGGAAAAGCCTTTGTTTGTTTTAGCAGGTGTGTGGCTGGCTGAGGGGAGTGGAGGAGCGCTTTCCTGCTGCTCAGCCTGGATACCACCTGTTGGAGGTGCCAGGGAAGCCATTGTTTCCGTCTCCATAGTTGGTTGGCAAATCGGTGATATTTCTATCACGTCACCGGGCAGAGGAGTGCTTGGCTCCGTTGGTAACGGCGTTTCTACCGGTGGTTGTGGTGGCAAGGGCGTTTCAAAGCCCACCGATTGCCAGTTTTCCTGAGCCTGGGTCAGCCCTTTTGCGCTGTTATCTGGGGCTTGCGGCGCTTGCTTCAAGCTCGTTTTGGCAAGGCTACGCATGCGAGGTCTGGTAATATCGACTTCTGGATCTAGTTGGGTTGCTTCATCTATCAGTGCGCTGGATATCTGGTCAACAGTAAGGTTGCGTGCAGTCAGAAGATGAGCGCCTGCGAGCACTGCCTGTTGCATGTCTGCCAACAGGAAATTTGCCCCGGCTAAGTTTGCGCCACGCAGATCGGCTCCCGCAAGATTGGCGGCAGAAAGATCAGCCCCTGAAAGATCAGCTCCTGCCAGGCAGGCCCCTGAAAGATCGGCCATATACAGGTTGCTGTTGGCGAGCTGCGCATTGCGCAAGTTGGCCTGTTTAAGATACCGGTAAGAAAGATCGTATCTGGTGAGATCGGCTCCTGGCAGATTGATTGGACGCCAGGATGTTTGATTGCTGGGCAGCTTTCCAGGGAGGGGGGCATCCTCAATATGGGGAATGCGCTCCAGTTCGTAGGCGATGTGCGTTCGTTCTACTGCGAACTCGTATTGCTGCGTTAACTCCTGTACGCGGGTTGCGTCCTCCGTTGCCCACGCTTGCCACTGCGTATAAACCTGTTGTGCCTGCGCGATCAGCCTCTTTTCTGCTTCGCGCGTATAGTTTTCCAGAATAGCCTGTCCTCGCTGCTGACGTACCTCCTGCGCTCGGTCCCAGGCGTACTGCTGTGCATGAATATTCTCCAGGCTACGCTGCTGCATTTTCATGACAATCAATTGTGTTGTCAGCACAATTGCAATCAGCACACTGACTATGCCCCCAACTACCAACATCTCTGCTATCATTTCACACTCCACTATTGCATCCGTTATATGTTTTAACAACGCAGGCAAGGACGTGGGGTAACGGTATTGACGCTTCTATGAAAAATCTCTCATGCTTGCT
>DASTZT010000541.1:0-4579 GCA_035764225.1 Ktedonobacteraceae bacterium | reverse complement strand
CGAAGCGTATGACCGTACATACAAAGATAGGCAACTGATCGGGCGGATCATACGCTATTTCCGACCGCATTTAGCAACGATGCTTTTTGTCGCCGGGCTGATCGTATTCAATTCGCTGCTGGATACCGCTTTTCCGCTTTTGATCTCAAGCAGCCTTGACACGCTGGCACTGGACAAAGCCGTGCAACCAGTGCTCTGGCTGGTCGGCTTTATTCTGCTTGCGGCAGTACTCTCATGGACCTGCAACATGTTTCGCCAGTGGTATACGGCGAGGGCCGTTGGCGATGTCGTCTTGCAGTTGCGCAAGGACGCCTTTGGCGCAGTGATGGATCGCGATATGTCGTTCTTCGACGAATTTTCGTCAGGGAAAATTGTCAGCCGCGTCACCTCCGATACCGATAACTTCGCCACCGTGGTGACGCTCACGCTCAACCTGCTCAGTCAGTTCCTCCTGTTCTTCCTCGTCGCTGGCATCTTGCTAGTGAGAGACTGGAGTCTGGCGCTGATTGCCTTTACCATCATGCCCGCCATCATGACGGTGGCGCTGGGCTTTCGCTTCCTGGCGCGGCGTTTCACTCAACGTTCGCAGCGTTCGCTTGGTCGCGTCAATGCCAATGTGCAGGAGGTCGTCAGCGGCATTACGGTGGCAAAGAATTTCCGACAAGAGCAGAATATGTACGACGAGTTCAAGGGCGTCAACGAGCAATCGTACCATGTCAACGTGCGTTCGGGTTTCCTCTATAACGGGGTTTTTCCTGTTCTGGTCGGAATCGCCAACCTCGGCACGACGCTGGTGGTCTATTTCGGTGGCATGAGCGTGCTCAGCGGCAAGATCTCTGCTGGCGAGTGGTTCCTCTTTGTGCAAAGCATCGGCCTGCTCTGGTTCCCGGTGACGAGCATCGCCTCCTTCTGGAGCCAGTTCCAGTTAGGTTTGTCAGCGAGCGAGCGCGTCTTTGCCCTGCTGGATGCGGAGCCGCGTGTGCATCAAACTGATAACTGTCCCGTCTCGCAGCTGGATGGCAAGATCGAATTCAAAGATCTCCACTTCAGCTACGATGATCGGCATACCGTGCTGGCGAACTTCAACCTGACGATCAAGGCGGGCGAAACGGTGGCCTTCGTCGGTCATACAGGCGCGGGCAAGTCGAGCCTGGGGAAACTGGTTGCCCGTTTCTACGAATTCCAGGGTGGGCAAATCCTGATCGATGGGCAGGATATTCGCAGCTTTGATTTGCACGACTACCATCGTCGTCTGGGAATCGTGCCCCAGGTGCCGTTTCTCTTCTCCGGCACCGTCACCGACAATATCCGCTATGCCAGACCGGAGGCGAGCGATGAGGAGGTAGCGACAGTGGCCCGGCAGATCGGCGGAGGCGACTGGATCGATGTCCTGCCCGATGGCTTGCAAACGCTCGTCGGTGAAGCGGGCAAGGCGCTCTCAATGGGCCAGCGTCAACTGGTCGCCCTGGCTCGTGTCTTGCTGCAAGATCCCTCTATCATCATCCTGGACGAAGCCACTGCCAGCGTCGATCCGCTCACAGAGGCCCAGATTCAAGAGGGGCTTGACGTGGTACTGAAAGATCGTACCGCGATTGTGATTGCCCATCGCCTCTCGACCATCCGCTACGTTGATCGCATCATCGTGCTCAGTCGTGGCCGCATCGTCGAGGAAGGGAATCATGACCTGTTAATGAGCCAGGGCGGTCACTACGCAGATCTCTACAACACCTACTTCCGCCACCAATCCCCCGACTACAAGCCCGGCGAAGGCTTCATTCCCGTACATGTCCCAATCGATGAAAAAGAGGCCGTATAAAACCGATCTGGCTTCATAGCTGGAGGTAAAAATACCTTTATCTCCGGCTTTTCTTTCCCACCTCGCGCTTGCCCTGCTGGGTTTTTTGTTTCGACACGCCAAAAGCCGCTAGAGCGGCGTTGTAAAATTTTGCTTGCTACGACGTGTAACCTTTAGTGGTATACTCTATAGACGTAAGTATATCGGTATACTCTATAGACGTACGTACAATTCCACAAAGAGGCTCTGTTATGCAGGCAGTAAATTCATTCACGCGTAAGCAGCGTTTTGGCACCGGTTTCTTAGCTGGTCTGATAGCTGGCATTGTTGCAAGCATCCTGATGCTCATCCTGAGCGTCACTTTCAACGGTGTTTCGCTACCAGAAGCCGCAGGCGCAGCTTTTACCGCGCTGGTGCCTCTTCCCGTCTTTGAATATCTGCATAGGACGATTGGGGGAGATGCCAAACATTACCTGTTCTATGGCATTTTAGTTGGACAGTTTCTCGTTTTCGCGCTTAGTGGTGGCCTATGTGATCTTATTGCTGGCTCACCCAGGTTTGCCAAAAATAGTTCATCGCAAGGCCATTTGCACTGGCTGGCCGGGATCATCCTGGCGTTTCTGCTCTGGTTAATAACCGGCTTAATCTTCCTGCCTGTGACCGGCTCTGGCATTTTTGGTTCTTTATTAGCCATTGGAATGGGCAGGACGATGATCAGCCTGGCTGTTGTTGGCCTGGTCTTTGGCCTGCTGTTTGTCTATATTCAGAACTGGCTGGTGCAATACCATCTGGATAAGCAGGGAGTGGCTGGAGGAGAGGCAGATCAGGCAAGCGCATTATCGCGCCGCACATTGATCGGCAGCAGTCTGGGATTGATTGGCCTGGGCGTGCTGGGAGTACTGGCATGGCGTTTTATCACGGGAGAAGGGCCGAGCACAGCTCTCACAAGCTCAGTCCAGGGGTTCAAGGATAAAATTGTTCCTCCGCCCCAACCTAACTACGGCACTATCCAGCCAGTGGAAAACCTTTCTGCCGAAGTGACATCAAATGACGCCTACTATATCGTTTCCAAAAACCTCTTCTCTGATCCCGTTGTCGATAGCAAAACCTGGTCGTTGACCGTCGATGGAGAGGTTGCGCACCCCTTTACCCTGACATACGACGAATTGATGGCATTGCCGAGGAAACAGCAGTACGAGTCGATGATGTGCATCAGCAACGAAGTCGGCGGCGAGTATATGAGCAATGCGTTGTGGGAAGGGGTTCCACTGATGGATCTACTCCATCGTGCAGGGGGAACGACGGCAGGCGCAACGAAGGTCGTGCTCTATTCGGTTGATGATTACAGCGATAGCATTCATCTTACAAAGGCTTTGGAGCCAACCACGCTGGTCGCGGTCAAAATGAACGGCGTGGCCCTGCCAACCGGGCACGGCTTCCCAGCTCGTCTGCTGGTGCCCGGCATTTATGGGATGAAGCATGCCAAGTGGCTCAGGCGCATCCAGGTCGTACATGAAAACTATCAGGGATACTGGCAGGTGCGTGGCTGGAGCGATGATGCCCCAATACGTATGACCGCTCGCATCGATACGCCCCTTACCGGATCGCTCTTGCCCGCGAACAAGCCAGCCTATGTTGCGGGCGTGGCCTTCTCCGGCAATAAGGGCATCAGCGAAGTGGATGTGAGCCTCGACGGAGGCCATACCTGGCAAAAAGCGACCTTAAAGCGTCCGTTATCAAACCTGACGTGGGTCTTATGGGAACTGCCCTGGCAGCCCGCCGTCGGTAAGTACACGGTCGTTGCGCGTTCCATCGATATGGAGGGCAATGTGCAAGATCCTCAGATCGCACCACCATTGCCCGATGGCTCAACTGGCTACCATGCCATCGACTTGATCGTGCAATAGCAGCACGCATATATGCCTTTCTTTTACAATGCCGGAACCGCTCTAAAAATGGTGCGGTTCCGGCATCCTTATCTGGCAGGAGGGTTGCTGGAGAAACCTCAAGCGATGAGCTTCTGGCGGCTTGATAATGCGCTGCTGGCAATGAGAAGTGGCTAGCAATTATGCGTGTTTTTGTAAGAACTCCAGTATCAACGTATTGACCGCCTCTGGCTTTTCTTGCTGCACCCAGTGGCCACTGTCAGGGATGCGTTTAAGCTGAAGGTCTGGTACCCAGCGCTCAAGGCCCTGGGTCAAACCTGGGCCAAGCGCGATGTCCTGCTCTCCCCAGATTAAAAGCGTTGGTGCGCTGATGGTCGTATCGGGGCGGGTGCCGGTTGGTGTGCGTACGCGGCGAAAGGTCGCCCGGTAGTAATTGATGCCACTGGTCAAGGCTCCCGGTTTGCTCATGGCATCGCGGTAGCGTTCCTGCACATCGGGAGGGAACGCCGATTTTTGCACGGCAGTCGCTGCCAGCACGCGGACAAGCATTGCGGCCCGGTTGAGTCCCAGCAGATATTCAGGCAGCCAGGGAAGCTGGAAGAAGAACATATACCAGCTCATACGTAACTGCTTGAACGTGCGTAATTCTCTGGCAAAGGCCCAGGGATGGGGGGCATTCAGGACGATCAGGCGCTCGGTCATCTCAGGATAACGCATGGCAAAGACCCAGGCCAGCGCACCACCCCAATCGTGCCCGACGATAATGGCCTTCTCTTGCCCCAGCCCTTTAATCAGCCCCTCAATGTCGCGTAACAGCGTGGGCATATCGTACCCCGTGCGTGGTTTATCGCTATCGTTGTAGCCGCGCAGATCGGGAGCAACAACGGTATAGCCATGT
>DASTZT010000540.1:0-7681 GCA_035764225.1 Ktedonobacteraceae bacterium | reverse complement strand
AAAAGCTGCTCTACCTGTCGCAAATAACCATCTGAGCCACTATAACCAGCAATGGTCCAAGCCACCACCAGATCTTTTGCGAGTAGGTGCCACTGAGAGGAAGAAATCAGCCCTGACAGTAACGACTCAACCAGGGCCGCGTATGGCTGCCCGCCTGCATAGCGTTTCTCGCTCAACGTTATCACAAAGGAAACCGCGATTGACCAGCAATTTGAATCTTTTATGAACGCTTCCAGCAAGCTCTGCACATCAGCAGCATATTGCTGCTCCAGTTGCTGCACAATCAAGGGTGTCAGACCTGATTTCTCTCTGAGTAGTTCTTGCAGCGCGAGCACTACCCATTGAGGATGTTGCTGATGGAGGCGCAGCGCCAGAAATTCGCCCAGATGAGACCAGAAGATAACCAGCGCAGACTGTAGTTGCGCTTCATTTTTTTCCGCAGGAAGTAGCTTCCCCCATTTTTGCAGCAGATAGCTATGGATCTCCCAATGCTCTGTGAGAAAGCGACATGCATCTGCGTTCGCCAGAATACTTTCACAGAGGGACTTCCAGATTCCATAGGGATCGTCTGACGCCAGCACACTGTCCATTAGCTCTAACAGAGTAGTGATCGCTCCTACGCTCACACCTTCCTCAATATTGTCAGCAGCACTGCGCATCCCGCTTCTTGCCAGTTGCTTCATCGTGCTGATGATGGTTGGAACAGCATTCCTGGCAAGTTGAGAGAGTACTTGCTCCAATGACAGAGCGTTAGAGGAATCTGCCGCAGCTTTGCGTTTATTACTGCGCCTGCGTGGTTCCTTAGAGGATGCTTTCTTCTGTTTTGGAGCGGCAAGCAGTGGTTGTTTCTCCATTCCACGATGGGAGGAGCGTTCTCTCTCGCTCTGTTGCCGCAAAGTAAGCAAAATTGGCTTGAGGCGTTGCTGCCACCATAGCTGATTTTGCACGGCCTGATCGATGATTTGCTCGCGAAAGGTGTGATCGGCCAGGCGCGCCAGTCGATAGGATGGAGAACTCAGATACTCTTCGATATCCCCTGGTCGCAAATGTTGCTTATCCACCACCAGATTGCTGTAGAGGCGCAAGAACATCTCTAGATTGAGCTGAGGATCTTGCTCGGCCTGCTCAATCAAATTATTCAGTTCCTCCATCTCATCATAAACCAGGCAGTCGGTGGCAAAGCGAGCGAATTCGGCAGTAAGCGGGCTGTAAAGCGCGAGAGGATGGCGCTCCAGGTGGGAACATTCTCCGGTAGCACAATTCAGAGCCAGTTGCTCTTGATAGAACTGCGGGGTAAAGCCTGATTCGGGTCGCTGCTCTTTTGCTGCCCCCGGCACCCAGGATACTCCCACAATTTGCGTGGTGGCTTTGCTCCAATCTGGCTCGTAGGTGCTGAACGTCAGGTTGGCGAGCAATTGTCGAGGGAGGCACCATGCCAGACCAGCTATCAAATTCGCGATCATATCGCTAGCATTGGCAGGCGCGGCCAGATAAATAGGAGAAGACGCCCGCCGCGACAGGTATGCCTCGATCAAAAATGGCAGATATTGCTGGACCTGTATATATGTAGGACTGAACGTCTGGGCATGCTCAATGTCATCAAGGGAGACGGCCTCCAGCTTGACGCTACGTCGATCCAGCCCGGCATCAGATGTTTTCCATATCGGTGAGTTCCAGAGCCAGATGGCCTCCGCAGGGGAAATTTCATCCATATCTCTGCCCAGCGCAAAGAGATGGGTAAAGAAATTGCCGGGCCGCCCGACGCCATCCAAACCGATATATTGTTTATGGACCAGGATCAGCTCATCCCAGCTTGTGCGCAGATAGGCCAGACACACGGGAGCCTGCTGGGGCGTAATAGCATAGCGATCCGTTCCCGGCGGCAGCGTATAACGCGTATAGCGATCAATGCTCTGAACGCGCTCGCTATAAATATCTGAAAGCCCCTCCGAGGCGGCGCGAATGCGAGCGCCCGCATACACTGTGCTAAGCCCGACATCAGACCAGGTATACCATAGCTGCTCGATAGTTTTCTTCTTCTCTGCATCAGCCATAATAGCGCTCCATTTTTTGATCTACTTTCCCCTCCTGCACAAAATTTTCCCTCAAACCATATGCAGAATATCTAGCTCATAAAGAATCCAGAGCAATGGCTCAAGGCAGCGATACGGCTCGACAGCCGGATACTTCCCGCTGACATCCGGGGCATAGCCTGTGGCCGATACGGCAAAGAATCTCGACCTGGAAAAATTACGTGTAGCTTGCAGGAGCGGTAATTCACCATAGTCTTCCAGCAACTGGCGCACTTCATGATTGATTATATCAAGATCCTGAAGATTAATGCTTCCCCCGTAGGACGATTTTTGCAGGAAAGAATACTGTTGCTGTATGGGAGTCAATTGCTTCAACAGGTCTGACTTGGAGAGCGTCATGGCAATCGGCATATTCTCCAGACGCGCGCCCGAATCAAGGCCGCGATAGCTTTCGAGGAGCTGGATAATCGAGTTGAAGACGGAGGAAGATGTACGCCCTGTAATCACCCTGGGCTGCAAAAACTGCGGGAGTTGTCTGGCAATTTCCGGCATACTGCCAGGATCGGCCAGGAAAATCATGGCATTCGCATTCACGACATAGCGACTGAACTGCATCATACGCTGCCTGATAGCCAGATCTTCGCCTGAGACATCGTACATAATCAAATTGATCTGTCGGGCGGGATGTTCAGGAGAAGGGCTGAGGATCAGCTCATAAATCAAAGGAGCGCGATTCTGATCAATGGCCTGTTGGGTGAAATCAAGCATCTGCTTATCTACAAACAACGGTTTCAGCAGATTATCCCTATATTCTTGCTCGACATCTTGCGTCAGGCAAACGAAACGAGCATATTGATCGGCCCGTTGCAATTCTCCTTTCTGGATCAGATGGATCAAGGCAGCAATATAATGGCTTTTGCCAGAGGAGGTATCGCCGACCACCGCAATATTGATATTCTCCACCCGCTCGACATTGGGTGGGAGGAGATAACCACAATTTGGACATTTGCGGCAAGCCAGTTCTAAGGTATAGACCCCATCCAGGCGTTTGGGAAACATGCGAGCAACGTGCTGCTGCCATCCTTTCCTGGGAGGACCCTCCAGCACTTTACCAGAAGTGGTCGTGGATACGATCTCACAATCGCCCGGATAGAACTCCTGAATACAGCTCGGACAGGTGCGCTTAATATACAAATTATCTAACATCCGCATAAAGGGCCTACCTCTGGCTTTCTCTTTTGCTAAAAGCTTGCGCTTTCCTACTACACTTCCATCATGTTTTATCTGACCAGTCATGAAACGTGGGAAGATGTCTCCTCCATATATGACGTGCCTTCCACGCCATCAGAAAAACGCCAGTGCTTTTCTCTATCCCATTCATCACAGATGGCCGTATATCCCCGTACATAAATGCGCTTATTGGCCGCCATTGGTATCAGATACACACCATCCGACCCGTTGCCTCTGCGCTCGATCCAGCCCGATTGCATCTCAGGATCGCGCTGGCGCATATTCCGTTCCAGTGATTGTTCCAGCGGTCTATTGTGGTGCCACAGGAATAGAGCTTTTTGAATAAAGTTATCTGTCGGCCATTGCCACTGCACCTGAGCATAATTGCCATCGGCATACTCTTTGATCTGGATTATCATGTGTTGCAATTGATGCTCCTTGATAAAACGTAGCGTAGCCTTTTGTAATTTCAGCAATAAGCTGTCGTTGACGCTCCTGCCTGTCTTTGCCTGGAGGTCATAAGCCAACCTCAACGCCTGTCCATAGGCTCTGTTTTTGAGCAAGCCCTCCAGTTCTTGAGAGAGCAGGGCGTTGTCGATGCGCTGTTGTTCCTCTGGCAAGATCTCCGCAAATAACCGGGCCAGCTCCGGGTCATAGGCGTGACAAATAACCGCATCATCATTTTGCGACATACCCTGGCGTAGCTGTTCATACATTGAGAGATAGCGGCGGGCGTCGTCGATGCGCTTCCTCTCTTCGCCTGTCAGGGATGCGGAGGCATCTAAAAAAGCTGCGTCATAGGCATTGATTAATGTACGCGCACTCCTCCCGCCAGAACGTCCCATCGCTCGAAACGTCTCTAGAGCACGTTGATGCTGCCGGGCGAGGTCAACGCGCTGCTGCTCCTGAGGATTGAGCAGCAAAGGTGTAAATGATGGATCAGCTTCAGATAAGGCGTCAACTGCGCGTAGTAAGGCTTCATTATCGTTGGCGTAATACGCAGCCAGGAACAGGCGAGCGGCCTCCAGCTGTGTGTACTCAGCCGGGGAAATATGTCGGGAGTTGTCCAATATCGGTTCATATGCCGCCACAATCTGCCTGGGATCTCTTGTACGTAAAGCAGCCTGGAATGCGAGCAGCGCCGCTTTTTGCCGTCGGGCCAGGACGATACGTTCTTGCTCCTCTTCAGAGAAGATAAAAAATGCCTGGTATGCTGACTGCTCTAAAGCTGTATACGCCGCCAACAACACATCTTCCTGCCCATCTTCAAAAGCCTGCGCTAACTTGCGTGCCAGAGCCAGCTGGATACGCTCCTCCCGTGTTATCTGGTTGTAGCCATCCAACACGGCATGATATGCTTCGACAATGCGTGCCGGGCTGCGACTGGCTAAACCCCGGCGGAATGCAGCTAGCTTCTGGATACGCTGACTCGCCAGCGTAACCCGTTGCTCTTGCGCCTCTGAAAAAAGCAGTGCGTATCGCTGAGGACTATTTTCTATGCTAGCGTATGCCTGGATAATAGCATCATCGTCGTCATTGTCGCAGGCCAATAGAAAGGCCGCTGCCAGTTCAGCCCGTTTGCGCTCCTCAGGAGTAAGCACATCCTTTCGCTGGAGCACGGTATAAGCCTGAGCAATTCGCTCAACCTGTCTGCTTTGCAGGCCCGCTCGCATGTCCTCCTCAGCGCGTTTACGCTGGCGAGCCTCGGCCACACGTTGACGCTGTTCCGGCGTAAAGGTGATAGCGAAGGCAAGCCGGGCGTTCAATAAGATATCGGCCACCTTCAGCAACTCAGCATCGTTGCCATCTTGCTCCGCCTGAAAGAACTGACGTATCAGTGAGTACAGACCTCGCTCCTGAGCCGTTACTTGCGGACTGCTATCCAGAATGGCATCATAGCTATCAAGGATCTGTCGCATTTCACCTGATCGCAACGCGGCACGAAACGTTCGCAAAGCATTGACGCGCCGTTGCGCAAGCTGCACCCGGCCCCGATACTGCTGGGCAGGGCCGTGCTGTGCCAGAAGAGCGTTCCAGCAGTTGGCAATCTGCTCATCATCATCTGTAGAGAGGGCACGTTCCAGTTGTTCCAGAGCAAACTTTTTTTCATGCTCTGGATCGATCAGTTCCAGGGGAAACTGTACGTCATTGACGGGCTGTTGACAGAGCTGCTTGAGCTTGCGCAAGACGTTGCGGATATGCTGATCCGGAATCTGTCCCAGGTCACGCATCAGCGGCGAGAGATGAGGCTCCTGAAAATCCTGCTTCCTGAAAAGGAGATTGACATCTTGCAACTTGCCCTCAGCCGAAAACCTGCCATACTTCTGCCATAGCTCTGGACGCCTCGCCAACGCGATCAGCGCCGTATAAATGACAAAAGCAGAGAAACCGTCCATATGCTCGTGAAACTGACGCTGGGCCATCTCTGGATGCTGATAATCTTCCTGACCAAGCACTACCTGAGAGCGACCCGCCAGTTCGGGAATATAGACGCCATCGTAATCAACCAGCAGCAGTTTCCCATCGTCGCGCACCATGATATTGACCCCCGACAGGTCTCCATGCGCAATATGGGCGTTCCGCATGATGCGCAGCAGATTGAGCCAGCGATTCGCCAGATCTTTCAATGCTCCTTGATCGCGTCGCTTGCATAGCTCATCAACATGCTCGACCAGCGTGGCCCCATCGATCCAATCCATTTCGATGATGGGATAGCTGAGATTTTGCGCCTTGCCCTGTTCCTTGACGACAATAGCCGCGTCGTGATACTTAAAGCCAGCGGTGATCTCGCGAGCATGCGCCTGGAAATACGCTCCTATACGCTCATAACGGTAGCGTGTGTCGGCGGGAACTGGTACTCTAAAACAACGCAACGCCCGCATCTGCCCGCTCCTGGTGCGAAATTTATACACCACCGCAAAGCCACCCTCGATGCCCCAGGGTCGGTTGACGCTATTAATAGCGGTCTGCACGGAGACCATTTCAACTTTCCCCTGCTTTAATTCGGGATCTTGCACCTTGAGGCGAACTGGCGAAAAGAGCATGGCCTCGTCGTATGCCAGGCGTTCCGGCATGTTATGTCTCCTCCCGCTCTGTCGTCTCTTGCTGCCGCGCTATCTGCTCGAAGAAAGCGGGAGGAAGGCTCATGGTTGTGGTATCAAGCATCTGATTTGCTTCATCAGTACTGACGGCAGGGAGAGGTACTGCCAGCGGAACGCCTAGACGCGTCAGGGTCTGGCGTAGATTTTCAGCGCACGGCTCGTCGTAGAGGAGCGAAGCGTGTTTCCGCCAGACCGTTTCCATAATAGTTGCGACCTCTGGGCTGTGCAGTTTCTGGCGTAGCACGGTGAGCACTTCCTGCAATGCATCCGCCACAGCACGCGCCTGCTGGATTTGCGCGGGCGCTATCCACATATCCTCTACATCTAAGCCGCTGCCATCGCCATAAAAAATCGCTTGCCGTTCCTTATGTTGCTCTTTCAATGCTTGCTCGAAATCCTGTTTGCGCTTGACTCGCACCTCCGCGTCATGCTGCGTCGTTTGACCCAGTGGAACGCCAGAGGTGGTGGTATCGGGCAAGAGCGTAATTACCAGGGCGGTGCTATCATCGTCAACCATTTCCTGATTGGCACGCGCACGCTCGACAAACGCTTCCCAGGTGTCTGCCGTCTGTCCAGAGACGACATGCAAAGCATCTCCTACGCTTTTATAATGACCATTGCCCGCGCTTATGATCCATCTGGCGACGGCATCGGTCGCCAGCACGACGACATCGCCGGGAACCAGATTAACGGATCTGGCATGGCAACAGTGAAAGTAGCGGTTAAAAAGTCCCGCTTTGGAAGGGAGGCAAACGGGCGATTGTAGAAACTCGGCCTCGTGCTCCAGAGGGAAAGAGAGCGGTTGCTCAGCCGCTAGATGGCTGACAAAAATGCAACTATCGCCAAAGGCTAAGAGTTCGGCCACCGCTTGCGTGTCGTCGCAGGACGAGATGCGCACCGATGCAAAAGTTGAATGGCTCCCCTGCGCTTGCGCTTTTTGCAAAACATTCCAGGGCATATGCTCCAGATCAGGTTGCTCTAGCTTGAATTGTTCCTGAGCCTGACGCACCCACCATTCCACTTCAAACGGATCACCACTCATCAGCGGAACACGTAAGCAATGTTTCACCAGCAACGCAGCCCACAAGGCGGAAAACAGCGTCGTACCGGCTCCATCCGCGACGGCGAACAGGCCACGAGCGGCATCTTCGCCGTCAGCATCTTCGCACAGGTTTTCGCTGTGTTCAGATTTCCAGTAACGCAGTTTCGTAACTTCGGCACGCATCAGCCACCGCACTCTCTATATGCTGCAAGCTATCTATTCAGATCAAATGGGTCTAGAGGTTTGGTCGCGGGCACGCTGGCAAAGACGAACAT
>DASTZT010000539.1:0-8130 GCA_035764225.1 Ktedonobacteraceae bacterium | reverse complement strand
TAAGGAGCAACTATGACAACGACTCAAACACAGCCACAGGTGCAACAGTGGACAAATCTTGCCCAACAGTTACGGGTAGACAGTATTCGTTGCACGACTGCCGCAGGATCAGGGCATCCAACGTCTTCTATGTCGGCGGCGGATCTGATGGCGGTCCTGATGGTTAGCTATCTGCATTACGATTTCGATCA
Organism: Ktedonobacteraceae bacterium; assembly: GCA_035764225.1. Lineage (GTDB taxonomy): Bacteria > Chloroflexota > Ktedonobacteria > Ktedonobacterales > Ktedonobacteraceae > DASRHT01. The sequence continues at coordinate 7,939 of DASTZT010000539.1, read as the reverse complement.
CCCTAAGAACCCGAATAACGATCATCTCATTTTCTCAAAAGGGCATGCATCGCCTCTGCTCTATTCGATGTATAAAGCTGCAGGAGCTATTACTGATGAGGAACTGATGACATTGCGCAAATTTGGTAGCCGTCTTGAAGGCCATCCGACGCCAGTTCTGCCCTGGGTAGATGTTGCGACCGGCTCGCTTGGGCAGGGATTGCCGATTGGCGTGGGTATTGCGCTGGCAGGCAAATACCTGGACAAATTGCCGTATCATATCTGGGTGCTGCTGGGGGATAGTGAGACGGCGGAAGGCTCGATCTGGGAAGCTCTGGGCCATGCCTCTTTTTATAAGCTGGACAACATGGTTGCTATTCTTGACTGTAACCGCCTGGGCCAGCGCGGTGAGACCATGCTGGGCTGGGATACGCAGGCATATGAGGCCAGGGCGAAAGCTTTTGGTTGGAGCACCATCGTGATCGATGGACACAACTATGAGGAGATTAACAAAGCCTACTCCCAGGCGATGCAGACCAACGGCGCTCCCACATTTATTGTCGCGAAGACGGTGAAGGGCAAGGGCGTCTCTTTTCTGGAAAACGTAAATGGTTGGCATGGCAAGGCCCTGAGTAAAGAGCAGGAAGAGCAGGCTATGCTGGAACTGAATCCGCCTGCACGCAGTCAGGTCTTCCCGGTCCAGAAACCTGCTCAGGGCCAACCCGCCTCCGAGCCAGAAAAGAAGCCCGTTGAACTGCCGCGTTATGACAAGAAAGAGCCTGTGGCCACGCGCAAAGCTTATGGTGATGCCCTGCTGGCGCTGGGGAAAGCCAATCCCGATGTGGTGGCGCTGGATGGCGAGGTAAGCAACTCGACCTATGCCGAAGAGTTTGCCAAAGCTTTACCTGGACGCTACTTCGAGCAGTATATCGCGGAGCAGCAGATGATTGCGGCGGCGGTTGGTATGAGCGTGCGCGACAGAATTCCCTTCGCCTCCACCTTTGCCGCTTTCTTTTCGCGGGCCTATGATTTCATTCGTATGGCGGCCATCTCACGCGCCAATATCCGGCTTGTTGGCTCGCATGCGGGTGTTTCGATTGGTGAAGATGGTCCTTCGCAGATGGGGCTGGAAGATCTCTCGATGATGCGGGCCGTGTATGGCAGCACGGTGCTCTATCCGTGTGATCCGAACCAGACCGCGCAGCTCGTGGCGGCGATGGCGAATCACAGCGGCATCGTCTATATGCGCACCACGCGCGAAAAAACGCCTGTGCTCTACGGTCCAGAAGAGACGTTTGTCGTTGGCGGGAGTAAGGTGCTGCATCAGTCAGATAATGACCGAGTCACAGTTGTTGCCGCTGGCATCACACTGCACGAGGCACTGAAAGCCTATGACACTTTGTTGCACGAAGGTATTGCCATTCGCGTCATCGATGCCTATTCGGTGAAACCGATGGATCACGAAACCTTGCTGGCAGCCGCTCAGGCGACGGGAGATAAGATCGTCACGGTAGAAGATCACTGGCCCGAAGGCGGCCTGGGCGATGCCGTACTGGAGGTCTTTTCACAACGCTATGGACGGATGCCCCAGGTCGTCAGGCTGGCTGTTCAATCGATGCCCGGCTCTGGCACGCCTGCGCAGTTGCTGGAAGCAGCTGGAATTAGCGCGGACCATATCGTGCAGGCGGTAAGGGCGCTCATACGGCAAGCGTGACCTTGCCTTTTTCTTCTCCTTTCCTTCTGACCAGGGCGGAGGTCGTAGCATATACGGTCTCCGCCCTATTTTTTGCTCTGCTGTTCATAAGGTCTAAGCTGCGAGAACTGAAACTCGGCCACACGCTCTCTCGTGTTCGTATCTAAAGAGCGTAAATTTGCATTATTAGGGATAAGGGAGTTTTTTATGCGTTGTAAAAAAGCATCTTTAGTGATTAATCCGCGAACTGGACAGAATGTGGCGCAATTGTCGGATGTGATGGCTGTGCTCTATGGGGCTGGCTGGAAGGTAGATACGCTGCTCAAAGAGTACGGTGGTCAAACGATGGAGCTGGCAAACGATGCCGCCAAAAATGGCTGTGATATGGTGATTGCCTATGGCGGCGATGGCACATTAAACCAGGTCATTAACGGGGTGATGAATACCAAAGGGAAACACAAAATTGTTGGGCTTATTCCAGGGGGCACCGCGAATGAATGGGCCTTTGAGGTTGGCATACCCACCGATGCTGTCAAAGCGGCTCTGACTCTGGTCGATAGCGAAGTGCGCAAGGTAGATGTGGGCCGCGTTGGGGTGCGGAGCCTGACGTTCCCTGATGCATCTGCTGCTGTCGATGAGTCGCAAGCTGCCGTCGGTGAGCAGAAACAGCATAAGAAAAAGGTCAGGCAGTCCGATGCAAGTAGCCAGGCACGCCATCACTTCCTATTAATGGCTGGTCTGGGCATTGATGCAGCCGTTATGGGGAATGTCTCTAAAAATCTCAAATATCAAATTGGCCATCTTGCTGTTGGCGTGGCGGCAGTGAAAGAACTACCTGAGATGCATCCTTTTCCGGTAGAGGTACAGGTAAAAGGCGGCGATGGCGAGAATGCCTCATGGAAGGGCGAGGCATTGCAGATCGTGATTGGCAACACGCGCCGCTATGCCGATGTGGTTGAGTTTACGCCCGATGCCTATATTGATGATGGGGTACTTGATGTCTGCGTGATCACCGGCGGTAATCCCCTGACGACGATGCAGCAAATTTTCTCGCTGCTCTTGCGTCGTAAACCTGATAATGTCAGCGCCGAGTACTTCCGAGGTGCGCATCTCTCTATTACGGTACCATCCAATATCCATCTGCATCTCGATGGTAGTACTGTTAAGCTGAAGGACTACCTGGGTAAGGCGGACTATGGTAAACTGGAGGATGCAGGGAATGCGGAACAGGTAATGGTAACGTATTGCTTCGATGCCATGCCGCACGCTTTGGAAGTGGCGATTCCTCACGACTACAACCAGGAGCTGTTTGAGCATTCTCATGCAGAACAGCAGGACGATGCCGACTCGTCCCACGAGCATACGGAACCGCGTACAAAAGAGCAGGAAGAGCACAGGCTTCATCAGCACTCACACGATGAAGCCAATGCTGACGAACAGGAGCTGTCAGAACTGGCCGGTTCGTTGCTAGAACATGGGCGCAAAGTGACGGTTGTTGGCACGACGGCGAGTGCTGGCAAGAAGCATAGCTATGTGATTGCCGGACATACACCAAAGCGCAGTTCGGGCGAGGCAAAACCGGTGGCGGTCGTCGTCAACGACAAGACCACTATCTTTGATCGCAATGGGCAACATGTGCCCTCCACTAACGTGCAGGAAATGCAAGAGGGGGCGGTGATCGTCGTTGAGGGCAAACAGAGCAAGCGAGGGGTAATCAAGGCTACACGCATGGTGATATAGCGTAAACGTGCCTCCTTGCCTTTGGTCTGTTTGGCGATCTGGGAGCGGCTGAGGTCGTCTGGGAAGTGAGATGAGGGGATGTACGGGCGATAAATCGGACGCGCGGTAGCTCCCCGATTCATCGTGGGAGGTCGGGACGAATTTAGGAAAGGGTTGGAAGGCAAGGAGGGAATATGACGAACGAAAACGAATCGCTGGAATGGCATTCTGTGCTGGATGCCGTTCTTAATACTGATATACGGGCTGAATTGCCAGCTCTGGACCAGCAAGGAGTGGTGGCCTATACAGACGGGGCCTGCCTGAAAAATCCTGGTGGTCCGGCGGGCTGGAGCGCCTTATTATGGGCGGCGGCTGATATGGCGAATGGTCAGATCCGCGAAGGAGCTGCCTGTCTTGAGCGTTACGGGCATATCCCCAAGTCGCCTACTACAACCAATAACCGAGCCGAGATTTCCGCCGTGCTGGCCGTTCTCTCCCTCGCTCCCCCGACGATGCCGCTCACCATCTACAGCGATAGCGAATATACGATCAAAGTGGCAACAGGCGTGTATAAGATGAAGGCTAACGAGGATCTGTGGGAGTTTTATAAAAAGCTCGTTGGATATCGCAAGCAGCCGCCCCATTTTGAATGGGTGCGTGGTCATGCCGGGCATTTGCATAATGAGCGGGCCGACGAGTTGGCTGGCCTGGGAGCGTTCGGCGGAGATCAGACGGCATTTGAAAAATGGCAGCAATCGCAAGCACCGGAGGCGCGTAATGATGCGCTCTCACCAGAACTGCTTGAATTGCGTCAACAGGTGCAGAAGCTCAATGCCTTCTTTGGCACGAGCGGAGGCACACGGGCAAGCGAGCTGGAGCGCAAATTTATTAGCGATATGACCAAACGTCTGCAAAAAAACAACTTTGCCCCATCGGATAAGCAGCGTGGTTGGGTTAAAGGATTGGTGGCAAAATATCGCGTCTGACTGCTTATAATAGTGACGTGATAAAATTGGTTGGGAGTGGGTGACACTCCATGCGGAATGATGTTGCAATAAAAAGGGAGTCTCATCTTGCGACAAGAATTGACAAATCGTTTTATGATCCTGCTCCATGCTCAACATAGACCAGTAGGGCTGGCTTTTGTGAAGGATGTGCCAGAGAATATTCAGCATAGCGCGACCCGCGTGCCGTCCGCCTGCACATTCTGGCGTCTGGGCGAGCAAGGCGTTTTCTATGCCACAGCCGAAGATCACCAGCAATGCCCCATTGGCATGATGACGATGGGCTTTACCATGCCTGCGGAGGCGCAAGAGCGAGCGCAGGGACTGATAGAGACGATGGCCAATCTGCAATATTTTTCGCCCGCCGAAGTCAGCGCGTTGCCTGTCGTCAAGAAAGCGCATCAGAGCATTATTTACGGTCGCCTCGATCAATTTCCCGTTGAGCCGGATGTCGTGCTCTGTATTATGGATACCCAGCAGGCCATGCTCGTCGCCGAAGCGATGGGGCAAGTCAACTGGCTGCAAGGGGGACAGGTGGCCTTTGGGCGTCCGACGTGTGGCGTGATTCCGCGCACATTGCAGACCGACGAGACTTCGCTCAGCTTCGGCTGCGTGGGAGCGCGCACCTACGTCGGCTTAACGCCTGCTGAGGTCGTTCTGACCATTCCCGGTCACAAGTTCGCCGGTCTGGTCGAGCGGCTACAGACCATCGTGGATGCGAACAACGCGCTTTCCCCCTTCCATCAGCAGCAAAAAGCCCTGTTTGATGCATAGGATATGTTGTCATAAATGCTAGTCTTGCCAGAGGGAAAGACCTATGACCACGACGAAGCGACAGCCTGAACAGGCCGAGTCCATTGCTCCCGTATCTGTACGCAACCCAGGGATGGCCCTGGACATGGATTGGGTGAGCAGCGTGCGTGTGAATCGCAGCGCGGTAGAGCGCCGGGCCGCTACGTTGACGACGCGGCGCACGGTCAAGAAGGAGTGGCAGGCGGCCTGGCTATTACGCGCCGTGACCTGCCTTGACCTGACCACACTCGCGGGAGACGATACGCCCGGTAACGTCTTGCGCCTCTGTGCCAAAGCGCGTCAGCCTGTACGTCAGGAACTGCTGGACGCGCTAGGGATTGAGCAGTTGCAGGTTGGCGCGGTCTGCGTCTATCACAATCTCGTCCCGGTCACGGTGGAAGCTCTGCGAGGTTCGGGCATTCCGGTGGCCGCCGTCTCGACCGGCTTCCCGGCGGGCCAGAATCCCTTTGCGCAGAAATTGCAAGAGATCGAAGCATCCGTCAAGGCGGGCGCGAGCGAGATTGACATTGTGATCTCACGCGCTCACGTCCTGACTGGCAACTGGCAGGCGCTCTACGATGAAGTGCAAGCGTTCCGTGCGGCCTGCGGTGACGCCCATATGAAGACCATCCTTGCTACCCACGAACTGGCGACGTTGCGCAATGTCGGCATGGCGAGTCTCGTCTGCATGATGGCGGGGGCCGATTTTATCAAAACCTCGACCGGAAAGGAAGCAGTCAACGCCACGCTTCCGGTGGGCATCGTAATGGCGCGTGCTATGCGTGATTATTATGAGCGAACGGGGTATGAAGTCGGATTGAAGCCTGCTGGCGGCATCCGCACGGCAAAGGCAGCGCTGGATTGGCTGATCCTGATCAAAGAGGAGCTTGGGAACGAGTGGCTGACCAACAAGCTTTTCCGCATCGGAGCCAGCGGCCTGCTTTCCGATATTGAACGCCAGCTCTCGTACTATGTCACTGGTCGCTACGCGGCTGCGCATCACAATCCTATGGTGTAATTTCAGTACCCTCAAACGGGTTGGAGTAGCCACTGGCTCCCGCTACCTCCCTTGAGGGGAGTATAGGCATCACACCCGAAGATGTCAAGTGCAAATGTACCAGGAGAGGTCAATGATGAGCGTGAAGGAAATTTTTGAAAGCATGGCATATGGACCTGCCCCAGAGGCCGCTTTGTCCGCTCAAACATGGTTAAAGCAGCATCAACCCTTCGAGCTTTTTATCAATAATCAGTGGGTAAAGCCTCTCAATGGGCAATATATCGAGAGCGTCAATCCGGGCAATGGGCAAGTGCTGGCTCAAGTGGCTTCTGCCAATAGCGCCGATGTTGATGCTGCTGTGGCTGCGGCTCGCTGTGCTTTCGCGACATGGAGCAAGACGCCGGGCCATTTGCGTGCTCGCTATCTCTATGCTATTGCACGTCAGATCCAGAAGCACTCGCGCCTGCTGGCAGTATTAGAGTCGTTGGACAACGGCAAGACGATCCGCGAGACCCGCGATATCGATATCCCGCTCGTGGCACGACACTTCTACTACCATGCTGGCTGGGCGCAACTGATGGACTCAGAACTCGCTGGCTACCAGCCCCTCGGCGTTGTCGGGCAGATCATCCCCTGGAACTTTCCGCTGCTCATGCTGGCCTGGAAGATCGCCCCCGCGCTGGCGATGGGCAATACCGTCGTGCTCAAACCAGCGCGTTACACTCCGCTGACCGCGCTCAAATTTGCCGAAATTGTGCAAGAGATCGGTTTGCCTCCTGGGGTGGTCAACATTGTCACGGGCGAAGCCTCGCAGGTGGGAGAGGCGCTGATACGGCATCCTGATGTTGACAAAATCGCTTTTACGGGTTCGACTGAGGTTGGGCGCACAATCCGGCGCGTCACGGCTGGTTCGGGCAAGAAGCTCTCGCTGGAACTGGGAGGCAAATCGCCCTTTCTCGTTTTTGATGATGCCGATCTGGATAGCGTCGTTGAAGGCGTTGTGGACGCGATCTGGTTTAACCAGGGTCAAGTCTGTTGCGCTGGCTCGCGCTTGCTGGTGCAGGAAAATATCGCTGACCGCCTGATCGCCAAACTACGGGTGCGCATGGAACGTTTGCGCATTGGCGATCCGCTGGATAAAGCGGTGGATATTGGCGCGATTGTCTCGCCCGCGCAACTGCAAGAGATTCAGCGTTTAGTTGCGACAGGCGTTGAGGAGGGAGCGCAGATGTGGCAGCCTTCCTGGGCCTGTCCTGAAGAAGGATATTTTTTCCCGCCGACGCTCTTTACCAACGTTGCGCCTGCCACTACCATCGCACAGGTAGAAATCTTCGGGCCAGTGCTTGTTACCATGACCTTCCGTACGCCAGCAGAAGCGGTGGAACTGGCAAACAATACGCGTTACGGCCTGGCTGCTAGCGTGTGGAGCGACAACATCAATCTCGCGCTGGATATCGCTCCCAAACTCAAAGCTGGCAGCGTCTGGATCAACTGCACCAACCTCTTTGATGCATCCAGCGGCTTTGGGGGCTATCGTGAAAGTGGTTTTGGGCGCGAGGGTGGCAAAGAAGGCTTATACGAATATCTACGTCCCACCTGGAAGACTGCCGAAGAGAAAATTTCTAATCACGGCGGAGAAGCATCCTCTAATGGCTCTGCCCAGGATCAAGCGGCGCATGTAGCGCAAGATGAAGAGGAACATACCACTCCATCAGCGAATGGCTATAGCACGGCCTATCCGCCAATTGATCGCAC
>DASTZT010000538.1:0-6845 GCA_035764225.1 Ktedonobacteraceae bacterium | reverse complement strand
GACATCCCACTAATCTTCGGTCGGTTCATAGACCGGACGACGAAAACGCTCTCCCAGCTCCTGGTTAATGATATCCATGTTCGTGTAGAGATCGGGCGGGAGAATGTGGTGCGTCCCATTGCAATACGGCTTATCGCATTTTTTGGCGTGACTGGTCTCAAAAACCAGATTGCCATCTTCGACGGTCATCCAGATATGCTTGCGCGAATAGCCATCTCCCCATTTCAAGATCAAACCATCTTTGTACTCATCAAAGCGTCCCTGACCATAAAGATAGTCGCGGTTGAACAACTGAAGCACCTGGCGTACTTTGCTCGCATCGATCACCCTGGCCGTTTCAGGCGACATGCGTGTGGTGGCCTCCTGCGCCAGATCCTCCTGGGGAATATGCAGTTCGCGAGCAGATTGCGACTCCTCGCGGATCATTTGCTGGATCATCTGCCCCTCTTCATCGGTCAGCCCATGCCCTTGCCCAAAAATAGGCGCTTTGCGAGGTGGCCTTCTATTATCAGCATTGTTAGCAGGCATATCAATCTCCTTACCATAAACTCACTACTACATAGCTTACATCCTGTGGCAATCAATCGACAAGACTTTAAGCTCCGCAGTGATGCATCTCCATAACATCGTCCGCGAGATTCACGCATGGATTCTAGTACAGATATTCGGAACATCTGATCTTGACAAATGTTCTGAATGCCAGATATACTTCCTCTACATAAACTGTTTTTGTCCTCGTATCTATTCGTGTAGTCCAGTTGCATTAAGAACATATGTTCTAGATAAATGCTAGAATGTAGAAGTATGGACGCCTGTGGATGAGTACAGATAGCAGCGTAGGGGTAGGAGTAGAAATTGGTGGGGGAAAAACGACAGTTGCACTAATAGACAGCCGGGGGAGGGTTTGTCATCGTTATCAGGCGAAAACGCTCAGGGGGCGTCCCGCCTTAGCAACCCTTGACCCTTATCTGCGCGTGATTGACGCCGCGCTGGCTGATGCTCAGAATGCGCGTTTGCCCGTGCGTGGCATCGGCGTCAGCATTCCCGGCTCGCTTGACCCTGAAGCCCGTCGCCCTCTCCATGTGCCGATCCTGCCTGCCCTCAACGGGTTTCCGCTGAAAGACCTGCTAGAAACGCGCTACCATCTCCCGACGTGCCTCCATGTCGATGTCGATGCGGCCATGCTGGGAGAGCATCGTTTTGGAGCGGGCCAGGGTTTTCGTCGTCTGCTCTTCTTGACCGTCAATGCCGTCGTCGGTGCCTCGTTGGTGATTGATGGTGAATTGATCCGCCAGCCTCAGTACGTCGGCCATATTTGCCATGTGCCGGTGGCAACTTCGGGGCCGCGCTGTAGCTGTGGCAAGCGTGGCTGCATTAACTCCCTCGTCTCAATGGAGGCAGTGCAAAAAATGGTGCAGCGGGCCTTGCGTCGTGATGAAGAGAGCAGCCTGATCCGCCGCCTGCTCAATCGTGAATGTTTCAGCCCGCAACTTTTAGCCGAAGAGGCTCTGCGTGGAGATAGTGTGGCTGTACAGATTTATAGCGAAGTTGGACGCTGGCTGGGCGCGGCCATCGCCAAGTATATCAACCTCTTTGAGCCGAACGGGCTGATCCTGGGAGGTGGTGTACTCCACGCCAGCGAACTACTGCTGACCCATGTGCGCAACTCCCTCACCCCCCCCTCAAACACATCCTCGCAAGTATGCACAATGGTCGAAGTGGTTGCTGCCGTTCTGGGCAGCGATGCCGCCCTGATCGGTGCAGCGGTGCCGCTTCTCTAACGCGTACCCTTGCAATATTCTATCTGGCGTATTTGCGCTGCTAAGCCCGCCACTATATACTATGGATTATGGTAGACATGCAGATCCCTATCATTGTGATCGACGATACGCCCATTAAGCGGCGCGGCATCTGTGAATTTGTTGAGGAGACGCCCCTGTTGCGCCTCTGTGGTCAGGCTGGGAATGCCGATGAAGCTATGCAATTAGTGGCGGGGCTGAGTCAACAGCAGAGCCAGAATGCTTCCCTGTCGGCATGGCTGGTGCTGTCCGACTTACGCCTGGGCAACGATAATGGTCTGGAGCTGGGACGGGCGCTGCTGGAAATTGCTCCTGGCTTACGCGTTGTCATCTATACGCAAGATCCCAGCTGGACGCTGGCTGCTGAGGTATTTCGTCAGGAGTATAGGCAGCGCGGCGCACCACGCAGAGGGAACAAAGGGACAAAGCAGGCGCAGGGATTGCATGGCTATGCCCTTTTTAATCACATCGAACCATCGTACCTTGAGCAGATCGCGATCAGCGTTGTCCATCATCACGAGACATTTATTGATAGTGAAGTGCTCAATTATCTTCTCAAACGCCTGCGTGGTCAGCGGCTTACCCCACGTCAGGAGGAATGTGCCTCACTCATAGCGCAGGGCCTGAGCAATGATGAGATTGCTCTGCGCATGGGCTTTCTCAGCCCCAAAGGAGGGACCAATATCGGCCCTCTAGAAAATCTCGTCAGCGAACTTTACAGCTTCTTCTCCATTGAAGGCGCTCCCAGCGATCCGGGGAGGCGAGTCTTGCTGGCTCACGCGTATGAGGCGTATGTTGGTTTGCGACGAGATACTATCTAGCATGCTACACCTGCTGATTGCCTGATTTGACCGCCTGGATGTTCGAAGCATCTTTGATAGCGAGAGGAAGGGGAATGCGCAGCGTGACGGTGGTGCCGTGATCGGGCTGTGGATGCGCAATCGTACGAATCTCAAGCGTTCCGTTGGCCTCGCGTACCTTCAGGCGAGCTTTGAGTAAGCTGGTCTTCTCCGGCGCAATCTTGTCAGGGTCAAAGCCGTTCCCATCGTCAGTGATGTATGCCTCTAGCGCATCGTTGGAGCAGGTGGTACGTATGGTGGCATGGTTGGTATTGGCATGGTTGTAGATATTGAGCAAAGCCTGGGTGATCGTATAGGAAATCGCCTCCGCTATTTTTGTTCCCTCTTCCGTCTGCTCCAGATTGGGGCTGATTTCATCCAACGCCCATAAATCAACCTGAAGCTGAAGGGGCGATTCTGGATGGAGCGCGGGCAAATCCTCGCATAGCAGCTTTTGCAGGTGCAGCTTCAGGCCGAGGCTACGCCGTTGATAGGCATCTTCGACCAGCAACTGTAGCCCTCGCAGATCGCCCTCTAACTCTTCGCTAACCTTGCGCACCTTTTCCAGCGCCTCAATCACAGGCGGCGCGGCGACCTTTCCATCGGGATCGTGTTGCGCTGCAGCCTGCAATTTATGTTGCCAGTAGCCAAGTAAGGAACGAATGCGCAGAGCTTGCTGTTTGGGCTGATCGTGGATGCGCTGTGAGAGCAGCGAACGCAGATGCGCGTCGGCATGCAGTAAGAGCGAGGTTGCCTGCCGTAGTTCTACGTTGGTCTGATGCAGCTCGCTGGCTGTGCGCTGTTGCTCTTGCAAGGCGGCCTCACGCTGCTCTAACGTGATATGCAGTCGATCAATCAAGCGCAATGAGCGTATGGCGTAAAGCAGCATGAATGGATAGACCGCGACCAGCAGATAGAACATTGGCAAGGGGAGTAGCGTCTGCCCAATTAGCAGAATAGGCAACACTCCCAGGCAGAAGCCGATGCCCACCCCGCCAATCCATAAAGTCAAAAGATCACCCACGCGACGACTGATGCGCAAAGGGATAGGGTCAGAGAAGCGCCCGTAGCTGCCAAACAATCTGCTCGGCAGCAAGCGACCAATCCGTATCAGGGAAGCGATACCAATGCAGAAACTAATCATGCTGCCGATGGCGGCATAACTCAAGCTGAAAATAATATTGGTGCGAATTGGCACATATCCAACGATCAGGTAAGAACTCCACTCATAAGCAAGCAGCGCGATAAGCGGTAGGTATGGTAAGGCATCGATGCGTAGACGAGGTTGGCGCACGCTCGTTAATGCCTCTGGTCGATAGGTCAGACTGAGGTGGATGAAGGCCGCGCCAAGCAGGGCGAAGGAGGGAATCCAGATAAGCTGAATGGCCATATTGGTTGCATAGGGTTGTTGTACGTTGCCCCAACTGCTGGAAAGGAGCAGCAGGATCGCGGGCGGCAGCAGCGTCATACCTTCGACTGCGCCCGACCAGTCCGTAGCCGTGATGAGCAAAAAACAGCCCACGATCAGCCAGCCAACGCCTGCAAGCAACGTCAGACCGTAGTTCTGCCACCACATATCCCACGTAAAGATCGCCGCAGGCCGCATATACACCGTAGTGGTGTTATTCTCAGCAATAGTATATGTGATAGGGTCGCCATCATGGGCTTGCCTGTAGGCTTGTTGAATACCTGCCCTGCCCGGTAACGTGTTGACGGCAATGATATGGCTACTGCTGGTAAGCGAATCCGCTTTGACTTTGAATGGAGGCAGTTGCATAGGGACAGAAACAACAATAATATCTCCGCTGGTATCAATGGCCCAGAAGAAGCCGCCGAATACTTTGCCGACTTCATTGAGAAGACGCATCTGGCCTGTTGCGCTGATAAGCAGCAAGATGATGGCTAGCAGTATATAGAGGAGCGTTAATTTTGGCCGTAGTTGGTGCCACCAGCTTTGCATTATGTCCTTATCTGAAGTTGGCACGCCCTGATGCATTTTCACTTGACTCCTCAGGGGTCGATGGATATCCTTTCCCTTCGAGGCTGTGCGAGTCGCTGCCTATTTTCGTCCCACTTGACCGTACTGAAAATAGTGTAGCATGGCGTTTCAGATCAATGCAAGATTTCTTTGTTCGGTTTCGGTTTTGGCATATCATATGCTTATTGGGAGGTTGGGCTTCGCTTGATAATTTTAGGTACCTGTAATATAATGATAGCTGCATGGGTGTACAGGTATTCAGAGAAAGGCAGGTGAACAATGTTTGTGCGATCAACAGAAACTCCTGGGGGCGTGAGGAATCCCGGCGATGATGTTTGCCAGGAACGCGCTATCCATACTGAGCATGTTGTGGCGGTAAAACGCAATCAACTCGTCAACAATGAAGCAGCGCGTATCGCCAATTTTTTTGCCGTGTTAAGCGATCCCACGCGTCTCCAGGTCGTGCATGCCCTATTTTGTTCTCCTTGTGGGGAGCTATGCGTCTGCGATCTGGCTGCTGGACTGGGGCGCGATGATACCACCATCTCTCACCAGTTGCGTGTTTTGCGGCATCAGAACATTGTTGCTATGCGCAAAGTGGGGCGCGTCGTCTATTATCGGCTCATCGACGAGCATATTCGCCAGCTGCTGCAAATGGGCCTGGCTCATGTACGTGAAGATGCTTGTTGTGCTCAAAAAGCCGAGGTACCAGTATGAAGAATGTACATCATACCCACGAACACGCCCATGATGCAGCGATAGGACATAGTCACAGCCACGATCATCAGCATGGTCACAGCCATGACCATACGCACGGCATGGCCAGACGCACCTTGCGGATCGCTTTTTTTCTGACCATTATTATCTTGCTTGCGGAAGTTGTGGGTGGTGTGTTTGCTAATTCTCTGGCTCTGCTCTCAGATGCTGGCCATGTGGTGACTGATCTTTTCGCGCTGGGCCTGGCCTGGTTTGCAACTGCGCAGTCAGAGCGACCATCCAATGAACGCAAAACGTTTGGCTATCATCGCGTCGGCATTCTGGCAGCTCTGATCAATGCCGCAACCCTGATTCTGATCGCCATCGTGATTGTGTGGGAAGCGATCCAGCGTTTCCAGCACCCGGAGCCGATCCAGCCGCTGATTATGTTTGCTTCGGCTGCCGTTGGTATTGCGGTCAATTTATATATTGGCTTTGGTCTGCGCAAAGAGGACGAGAATATCAATGTGCGCGCGGCTGTGCTGCATGTTTTTGGCGATGTGGGGGCATCAGTGGGCGTTATTATCGCTGGCATCATCATCTTGCTCACAGGCTGGACCATTGCCGATCCGATCCTCTCCGTTGGCATTGCTGCTTTGATCGCTGTCGGAGCCTGGCGAATCCTGGGTGAGACCACCAATATCTTGCTTGAAGCGGTGCCCAGCTCGGTCTCTATCACAGAGCTGGTGCGCGATATGAAGGCGGTTGAAGGCGTCAAGGATGTCCACGATTTACATGTCTGGAGTATTGCCAGCAATATGAACGCTCTCTCCTGCCATGTACTGATCGATAATATCTCAACCAGTGCCAGCTCGTCGATATTGCAAGCCCTAACAGCTCTCCTCAAAGAACAGTATCAAATTGTTCACTCCACTATCCAATTTGAATGCGAAGGTCATGTTGGGACCGTGTGCGAATCTACGGAACTCTACTGCCGCCTGGATGCTGCCAGAGGTCAGAGTAAGTGATAAATGAGCTGGCGCAGACCGTTGTTTTTCAACACGCCACGTATAGGTAGGCGCTACCCCGATAGTGCGGAAACGTGGAAGGTGCTTACTGATGGTCCCATGATTGAAGAGGGGCCAGCCAGCGGCTTTGTCCTCTATGAGGGACCGGAGTTCCACACAGGCCATTAGGTGCAGTATCGCCTCGATGCGGGGGATCTTGGCTGGCAACCGTCGTCGAGCCGGAGTGGGCCTGTGACCACCTGCGCTTCCTCATTCGCATCCCTCTCACATCGTACCATTCCCAACCAGCAGGGCAAGCGCAAGGCCCCCGCCCCGCCTCACCCCGCCCCTTGCCCCTACCAACCCCACCATCCGGCTACCATCGCGTTTCCCGTTCGGATTTTTTGGTGGGGGATACGAGATCGTGGGGGAATGGTGTCCCTATCCCCAGCAGGGCAAGCGCGAGGCCCCCGCACCGCCTCACCCATCCCCTTGCCCCTACCAACCCCAGCATCCGGCCACCGTT
>DASTZT010000537.1:0-3961 GCA_035764225.1 Ktedonobacteraceae bacterium | reverse complement strand
AGTCATCTTTGGGAAACCGACGAGGACCGTCACGCTTTTCGTACCGACCCGCTTTAGCGCGTCCAATTTATTGCCTGTCCTTCCCGAAATCATGGCATGCGCTCAAAAGAGCACATTTCTCGAAAGCCCTTTGGGACGATCAGCATTGCAGGCGGCATTGCAGGGCAGGCGCTAAAGCGGACGCGCTAAAGCGGGTCGGTACGAAGGGAATCCTCCCTCTCCAATGCCGGGCAGCATCGAGCCAAACCTGCAATGCCCTGGCGATCAGTACTGAACTCTTCACTTCTTCACCTGTAAATGCTATACTCGTCTCAGCTATAGCGGATCTTATACATAGTCACTTTCAAAAAATCTGTCCTGATCGCGTCTTTTTATAGAGAGAGTTACAAATAACGGTTCGCAAAGAAAAAGATATGAAAGAGCAGCTAGGTTTCACAAACGACGAGCCGCAGTCTATCAGGCATTTTGGCAACTATGACCTGGTTCGTCGTATCGACGTGGGAGGAATGGGCGAGGTCTACCTCGCGCGTCAACGAACAGCATTTGGGCGCGAGGTCGCGGTCAAAATTATTCGTTCCGATCTGGTCCATGATATCACAGCTCGTAAGCGTTTTCTGCGTGAGGCTGAGGTGAGCGCCCATCTGAAGCACGAACATATCCTTCCCCTGGTCGAGTTTGGCGAAGAGCAGGGCCGTCTTTTCCTTGTAACTCCCTATATCCAGAGTGGCACGCTGGCCCTGCGGCTGCAAAGCGGTCCCCTCTCGCTTTCCGAAGCGCGTAACCTCTTCTCAGCCCTGGTCCAGGCTGTTGCCTATATTCATAAGCGGGGCGTGGTCCATCGCGATCTCAAGCCCAGCAACATTCTACTTGATCGCGAAGAAGATAGCAGTCAGGTCTATGTGCGCCTGATCGATTTTGGCATTGCCTCAATCCAGGGGATGTCCGCAGGAGCCGCCCTCACCTCGGCTGAGAATGAGATGGGCACATTGGCATATATGGCTCCTGAGCGCATCAATGGTATCGCGGCCCCCAGCAACGATATCTACTCGCTTGGTGTCATATTGTACCAGATGCTCACCCGCCAATTGCCAGGCACGGGAACTATCGTGCTGCCTCCTCCGCTTGACCAGGTCGTAAAACGCTGCATTGCCCCTGAGCCAACGAGCCGCTTTGCCAACGCCGATGCCTTATTAAAAGCTTTTGAACAAGCCTGTCAATCTCTGGGGGCAGAGGCGCAGGACCGCACCTTCGTTGCTCAGAACGATGTCCCGGAGGAGCTATCTCCAGTCAAACCAGAGCCACCATCTCGACCCGTAGAGCGTCACGATGAAACCAACACCAGCGGACTATTATCGCGTGCAGGCATGTCCAGGCCATCTCCGTCCAAGCCGTATGCTTTTAGCCAGGAAGATTATGGCGCACCAACCTCGTTTATCAGCCCGCAGCAGCTCCAGGGTCAAGCCAGACAACTGGCAGACATAGCGGTCTTGTCCAGCGGCTCTACGCGCAGAGGCAAAGCACGCAAAATCTCCCCTCTTGCTATCATCCCTTTATCCATCACCGTCGTTCTTCTCCTCCTGATCGGCCTGCTGCTCTTCGGCTTCCAGCTGGCTCTTGCCGCTGACATTACCATCACTCCGCAGGCGCATGCTATCAGCAAAACATTTACGATGACGGCCCGCCCAGGCCTACAAGCTATCAACGCCGCTTCAACCTCTATCCCCGCCAACGTGCTCACCAGCACCAAAACTGGCTCGCAGCAGGGACCAACAACTGGCGTAGCCCAATGCGTGCTCGGCATCTTTAACTGTAAGCAAGCAGTCTCTTTTCTAGACGTTGTCTCCATCAGCTCACAACTAAAACCGACGGTCAGGATTCAGGTCAATCAAGATTTGCAGCAGCAGGAACGGACGATTGGAGCCGTACCGGTTGGCAATGTTTTCTATAACGATGTCAACGTGAGTTCCGATCCAGCCGTTGGCTCAGTCAGTAAAACAGTCACAGTCACGCTCACGGAGCAAGGTAGCATCGAGTATGTCAAGACAAAGGATGTTCATGATCTCGCAGTGCTCCTACTACAGCAGCAAATGCGGCAGCAGTTCGGCCAACATTACGCCTTGATTGACCAGTTGACACAAATTAGCCCGCCTACCGTCCAGAGCGTCGGCACCGATGGCTCAGTCAAGATCGCCGTTTCTGCGGGAGGAGTGGCGAGGTACCAGATCTCAGCAACGGATATCAAAGACATCCAGAATGCCATCAAAGGCTTAAATCAGAAAGACGCCAGAGCATTGATTGCTAAGAGGCCCGGAGTGGATGCCAATACCATTACGGTTCACATCTCTTACGGAGACACCCTCCCCAGCAATATTCAGCAGATAAAAGTCGTCGCGGTCAACCCTACGAACCTGCCATCCGTCCAGCTTCCACAGATCCAGCCCTCCATTGGAACCACACCCACCGCAAGCCGTTAAAAGCAAGCGGGAACGCTGCTGCCGCAGCTAGTGAAACCACTCCACTTAGTATGGAGGGCAACAGATCTGCTCCTGGTGAAGTTCCGATGGCTCCAGGAGTGGTTTCACTCACCCGCTTGAAAGGCAACCAATAGATAAACCCGGCATGGCAGGTTTGACTCACCCATGCTCCTACGAACTCCGCTTGTTTCATGAATGCTGAAAAAGTGACGATTGAGAAGAGACGAGGGGGACGGAAACTTCTCGGAAGATCCACACGTTCGGAAGGAGAGAATTTCATGGTCATATGGAAAGATGAGCCGCCTGATTCGCCATCATTCCAGCGGCGGCACATCAAGCTTCACGCATTAAGAGGAAAGCTCCTCTCTATTTTGCTGGTACCTTTCATCATCATAGGTGCCACCACCTGGGTCCATGCGCAGCCTGTCGCGATCAACATGAATTGCACCTTGATCGTCCCTAACAATCCGCTCACTGCTGCCGGGTTGGCAACACCTTATTTGCTCAAAGCAACCAATCCAGCTCAAGGGCCATGTATTGAGACAAACCCCATGCAATCGGCCTTCGTACAGGCGGCGGTAGTTAATCCTAAGACGGGCTTTCTTGCTGTCTATAATCCGCTGGTGATTACTCTGGGGACGCATCCGGCCATCAAACCTGTGGTCCCAACCATTCCAGCGGGATCAGTCGTGGGCATCTGGTTTGGCTTCAATGGCGCGGTTCTCACGCTTCAAGGGGCACAAGCCAATACGCTGACGGCGAACCATTGCGTCAACGGTCTGCCTGATTCTCCCTTTGGTCAGTTTGCCTACTGTAATGCGGTCAACTTTTTTGCAGCGGCAAATCAAGCGATCAATGCAGGCAAGATTGCTCCACCAGCATTAGGCCACGATAAGAAGGGATTGATCTGCCCAACCACGCGCAGTTTCTTCATTGTCGATCAAGACCCTAGCGACAATGTGACGACAGCGTACTTGATCGCGCCAAATGGGCAGTTAGCACAGAACACCACCGCTAATAGACAGAGATTACTCAATGCGACAGTGCTCACCAATCCCAGCGACAACGCCTTGCTAATCACCGTCGATGCCACGCTAGGCTGTACCCCCTGGATGCAGCCCGACCTTGCCAATCCGGGTCATTCGACCACCGCGCTGCCACTCAACGAACTCCAGGCAGCAGCCCATCAGCCGCCACCGGTCGCGCTTGTCCCTGCTGACGATCCGATGGCGCTGGTGGCAAAAAACAACACCTTCGTCCCCAACCTGACGAAGCTCAACCTTTATCGTGTTGGTGTCGATCAGCCAAAAGCACAAACGCTTCAGGATGCGAGTACAAGGACATTCTGCATGAACCTGATGCAGATTGCGCCTCCTCGCTTAGCGATTGATGCGCCCTTACTTGGTCGAGGAGCAACCCCCAGCGCGGCGGTCGCCAATACCCTGTTCACGTTCATGGCTCAGCGGTACATCACGACGTTTACGGGA
>DASTZT010000536.1:0-6205 GCA_035764225.1 Ktedonobacteraceae bacterium | reverse complement strand
TATCCCATCGCCATACAGATCACCCAAGCCTTCGTCCCACCACGTCCCACTGTGTCCAGGGGAGCGGCTGCAATGGCTCCCACCGTTTGGCGTTGACGTTAAAAGAGACGGGAGCCTCCAGGTTGACGCTATTGAGGGTGGGCATGATCTTTTGCAAATAGCGGCTGCGCAGTTCGTCGGGTGTGGCGTCGATGATGCCCTCTTTGTAGAGTTGCTGCATCGCGGGATCATCGTCGGGGCCGAACCAGCATAGCGTTTCGTTCCAGAGCCGTTGCAGCGAATGCTCTAGCGCGGCTCGCACGGCTCCCCCCGCTTTTGCCAACCGCCGCACCCAGCCTTCGCCATGCGCTTCATGGGTGCGCTCTTCCTGTACAATTTTGCGCGCTCGCTGGCGCAACGGCTCATAGCTGGAGTTCTGGGCCGCCTCAAAAAAGGTCGTGAGTGCTGTATCAAAAAGAAAGTTAGTGACCACAAAATCGGCCCAACCCTGGAAATCTTGATCGAGGAAGGCGATATGATAATGGAGCGTACGCGTCTCCGGCTCGATCTGAGCTGGATCGCTCTGGGCCTGCGCGAAGTCTTCGAGCAAAGGATAGAGCGTGCGAGCGTGCCCCAGCTCGTCCTGCGTCATTGCGGCAGCAGCAACGGCGGCCTCTAACGCGGGCGCTCCGTTGCACCAGAAGGCGTAGCGCCGCCCGATGGCCTGCTTATTATCAGCCAGCGACGAGAGCACAGCAAATAAGGCTGGATGATCGATCCCGGTTGTTGTCGTCATGTGCTATGCTCCAATCACTGTGACGATGCTATCGCGCGGCACAAGCACCATCTCAATCCACGAAAATTCGTCGTAAATGCTGCGTGCGTACACTTTTGCCAGTTCCACATCATCGGCCATCACATTACCGATTTCGTGCAGCGGCTCGTCATATTTGCGACGCGCATAAACCAGCCAGACGCAGCTCTCATTGAGGGCTTCGCGTCGCGACTTTTTTTCTACTTCTACAGTTGTATTACTCATGCCGATATCCCCCAGGTCCGCATAATCTCGATCCCCTCTTCGCTCAGACGCGCCTTCGTCCACACCGGCTCCCAGACGATCTCAATTCTCACCTTGCTCACCCCTGGTTCCTGCAACAGGCGCTGGCGAATATCGTCCATGATGAAATCCATCGCCGGACAGCCCATCGCAGTAAAGGTCAGCTTGAGATCAACCACGCCCTCGTGTTGGGTAAGATCAACGATCAGGCCCATATCGACGACGCTGATCGGCAGCTCCGGGTCCATCACGTCGCGTAAGGCATCCCAGAGGGCAGGGCAGGACGTGTGATCGCGAGGATGCGTTTGCAAAGAAGGGTAGGTCGTTGTCATGCGTCCTGCTCCAATAAGCGCAACATCTCTTTTTTGCCGCGCTGAACCATGCCAACGAACTCCTCGTTACTCGGTCCGCGACCCTTCCAGCGTTTGATGACATCATCCCAGGTGCAAGCGCCATCTTCCAGCAGCCAGTGCTTGGCTTTAGCATCGAAGTGGGCCGGGAAGGGACAATCGAGCACGTACTTCTTCTGCTCCTCATCATAATGAGCGGGCACGTTGAGTTGCAGCTCGTTGCAGAGTGGCACGGCGGTGGACATCCAGATCTGACGCAGTTCGTCGTTGCTGTGCCCTTTGAAGCCGTACTCCAGTTGTTCTGTATGCTTCTTGAGATCGTCGGGCAGGCCGAACCACTCGACGGTGAGCAAGAACATCCAGTCAACGGCCTTTTGTAGCTCCTCGTGGCCGCTATTGTCTTTATTTAAACGGCGCATCCATTGCTCGCCATGACGCAGGTGGAAGGTCTCTTCTTTATCCACCTTCACCAGGGCGCGCTTCCAGGGGCCGAAGGTTGTGCTCTGATAGACATCGCCGAGCAGCGTATAGCCCGCGCGATCATAAAACGCGTTTGCCACCACCAGTTCGACCCAGCTGTCCAACGGCACATCAAAGGCATAGGGATATTTGAAATCTCGTGGCGCACGCTCGAAAATAAGCTTCTCTGTGTCCACCCCCAGGTCACGCAGCAGGCGGTAGGCGATGTGCGCGTGCCCCAGTTCGTCCTGAATGATCGAGATGGCAGAGCCGAAGGCGTTGAGCGATGGAGCATGAACGGCAGCGTGATAATAGGCGGGAGAGCTAATCAGTTCGGTGTCAGCTGAAACGGTTAAGATACGTTTTATGCCCTCAAGATAGACCGGACTCATATGCTCTATCGACTCGATCAACTGTTGCTTACGAATACGGTTAAGCAGAGCCTCTTCGCTCTGCAGCGTTGGGGTTAGAGCGGTCATGGATAGTTTCTCCTTAGTACGTTTCCGCTTAACTCTTAATCTTATCTCCATATGGATATATCAAATTGTATGTTGGGGGGAAAAAAAAGTCAAGGAAAGAGGAGGGTAGAATGATGTGTACCCCTCCTGCGACGCAGGAGGGGTACACTTTCACTAGCTAAGGAGCGAAGGCCCCTGGCTAGATCCCCATGATGATACGAATATAGTTGCGTGTCTCAAGAGGAAGATAGTTCATCCAGTTGGCTCCGCCTAGCCTGACGGCGTTGGCGACGGTGCCGCTACCCGCGTTGTAAGCTGCCAGGGCTTTGGCATAGTCTCCACCGTACTGTTTGGCATAGGTTGCCATATATTGGGCCGCGCCTTTAAGCGCCTGGATGGGGTCGTAAGGATCGATACCCAGACCGGCGGCGGTGCTGGGAAGGAATTGAGCAATGCCAACCGCGCCTGCTGGCGATACGGCATTAGGATTAAAGCCGCTCTCCTGGTTGATCTGGCGTACAAAGTAGTCTGGATTAATGCCGACGTTGATGGCATCCTGCCGCGCAATGGCTACGTACATACTCTTCGGTAAATTCATTGGCGGTAGGACGGGGGCATTGACGGCCTGCGTAGTTGTTCCATTCTGACTGGCCATAGCCCAATCCTGTTGTTGTGCTTTGACCCAATCGGCCATGCTACTGAAAGAACGAAACAGGCTTTGTCCTTTCCCAAGAGGAGTAAGTGAAAGCAGGGAGATCAATAGCACAACCCCGACGGCCACGATTACGATGCCAGAACGCAGGTGTGGGTGCAAGTGCCGCCCCTGGCTGGCCGATTTTCGTCCAGTTCTCGCTCGCTTTTTCGCACCGGGGATCACTGTCGGTTGCCTGCCCGCAGGAGTAATAGTTGCCTCCAATGCTGTCAGCAACGATTGCGCAGTCGATGCATCCTGAAACGGCTGGGGAAGCGGCTTGAGCTGATCTGTTTGCGCCACCCGTTTTTGCTGCGAAATAGCAGCCAATTGTTCCGTAGTGATGAGAGGATACTGCTCTGCGAAAGTATCATTGGGCATGAGTGCAGTCGGTGGGGTAATCCGGGTGGATTCTGGATAGCGCTCTCCCGTCATATCGTCGGTATTGTGTTGATATGACCGGATAGAGTGAAACTGTGACATGAACTTACCTCATTACTAACCTACATTTTACTCTCTTTTGAGAGTCTATATAAGTAGACCGAGGTACGTCAATCTTTTATGCTGAAACGGACTAAAAAATACTACAAATTTCCTACGACCTTAACCACCATTCGTCATAACACAACAATTTAGCAAACGCTGAAACATTCGATTACCGTTCAATAGATTGCCCCAAACGATTCTCCATTCCCGTAGCAGGGCAAGCGCGAGGCCCCCACAGCCCCACGCCTCATCCCCTTGCCCCTACACCTGCCAACGTATCTGCGCCAATGCGAACGGATCGGGGAACGGTAGGGGCAAGGGGAAGGGTGGAATGGGTGGATGGAGCCTTGCGCTTGCCCTGGCTGGAGGAGAGAACGAGGAGCGAGCAAGCTTGCTCGCTCCTATTCAAAAAAAATCCTGAGAAGCAGGTATGTCGTCAATATGTCCTGGCCGGTCAGCCATACCTCGCGATATAGCTTAAGGCCGGTTCTAGTTCCTGGCTTTGTCTGGGAACCTTATTCGTGACCCTGGTTTTAGCTTGACGCGTCAGGCGTGCAGGCAGATACGGTTCCATAGCTCGCAGCGCGTTGAGGTACACCTGCTGTTGCTCGTAGATGACGCCGTTTCCTCCCAGCGCCCACCATTCCTGAGGCGTGAAGTATGCCGAGACTTCGGCCTCCGATCCGCTGCGCCCGTACCACTGGATCAGGTGTAGATTATCGGATTGTGAGAGCCAGTAAGCCAGATCGATCAACTCTGGATTCTCGGTCAACTGAGCCATACTATAGACATGCCCCATTAGTTGGAGAATGGTCTGTTGGGCGCTATTGCCCAGGAAGAACTCCATCCCGCCGCTACCGGCCCACGTTGTGGGATAGGTCGGGAGGGGCAGATGGTAAGAGTTCGCTTTATGGCGCTCGATCAACTGGCTAGCGGTATAGGTCGTCACCTTACGGCGGTTAAGTTCGGTGGGGAGAGCACGCATAAACTCGAAAATGCCGCTATCCAGCCGATGGTGCTCGCCAAAAGTTTCAAAATCCCAGCCGATAAAGAGCAGGTCGCCCCAGGTATCGGCCAGCCAGTTGGCATAGGTGTCGGCGTAGAGCGGATACCCTGACCAGCTCCGATTGGAAAAGCGGTAGCCGACATCATCGCTTAATTCGGTGTTGCGCGTGAGCAAATAGGGGCTGGAGGTGCGCTCAGGATCGATGGGCGGCTCCTGTCTGGCCCGTAAGTTTTGCTGTTTCGTTTCAATTGGTAGCGCATACGCCCCATCATCTCCATAGTGATAGAGATGGGTGCTCTCGCGCCAACCCATCACCCAGGGACGACCATCCATCACCGCGCCACGAAAGCCGAGCGTGTCAAGCGCGTTGTACAGCGTCGCCGACATGCACATCTCGGTGGTATCAGTGACGACAGGGCGTTTGCCGAAAATCTCCTGTAGCGCGTCAACCATTTGCTGCATGCGTAACATGAAAGCGGGCATATCGAGCAAGAAGAGGAAGCTATGGTAGGGTTCAACGCCGATCAGCTCCACATTCTCCTCTGCCACCAGCTCACGAAAGAGGTCCAGCAAGTCAGGGTCCCAAAGGCTCGCCTGGCGCACAAAGGAGAGCGAGAAGCCAATGGAAAGGCGCATGCCTTGTCGTACTAAGTCCAAAAACATCCGTCCCGCCGGATAATAGCTATAGCGTGCCACTTTTCTAAAGTAATGCTCGTTCATACGTTCATCGAAGAGGCAGCGCGTGATATCGGGTATCGAAGCCCCTCGCGGGATGGGCTGGGCGGGCAACTTCAGGCGGCGAGGTTGATGCACAACAGTATAAATCGCCAGGTCTGCAACCATGCTATCCTTCCTCTCACACTACCTTACCAGGTGCGACATGGACAGGTTCTTCACTTACCGCCTCCACCTGCTTTGTGCGGGCTTTTTTTATCTGCGGTGACGGAAACACTATATCCTGTTTACGACCAAGAAATTCCAGTTTGCCTACGAGGTTCTCAATCACACGATCCCAGAGAAACTGCTTCGCGGTATAATGTCCGCTCTCACGAATGCGCTCCTGCTCTTCTGGATGGCGGCGCAGGTAAAGCATATAGCCCACAATCTCGTCGGGATCGTCGGTTTCAGTGACGATGGCATTCTCGAATGAGACGGCGTAATCTTCGCCTGTCGAACCCGTTACGGCAATGCCCTGAGCGGCCATCACTTCCAACGCGACCAGGCCAAAGGGTTCATGCCCACTATTTGCCAGCGTCGCATCGGCAGCAGCGTAGGTTGTACGTACAAATTCTTCGGGCAGGAAGAAGCGCAGGTTATAGATATCGGCAGGCTCTGCTTGCTCGATGGCCGTGATGCACTGCTCAAGGTTTGGTCGCTGCGCCACCACGTCTCGGATGCTCAATCCCATACTATAGGCCCGGTGCAGCACTTCCGCGCCATGCGGTTCGATGCCACCGCGCACAAACAACGTCACAGGATAGCCGCTATGCTTGAGGCGCGAGACAGCTTCGATTGCCATCAACCAGCGTTTATCCGGGTCAAAACGACCGATTTTGAAGAGAAAGAGCCGTTTGGGATCGTTGCGACGTGCAATTGTCTGCAAACGCTCTACCGCTTGCGTATCAACCGGAAGCAGGTGGCGCGATGGAATACCATTCGGAATCACCAGGGGATTGACGCCCAGTTGCCACATTTTATGCTTCATATACTTACTGACGG
>DASTZT010000535.1:0-4674 GCA_035764225.1 Ktedonobacteraceae bacterium | reverse complement strand
GAATAATTGCACCGAGATTCTAGAGCAAGCTTTCACTCATCCCGATTACCGCGCTTACGTTGCCAATTGTCAGCAGCAGCAACAGGTGATGCTGGGCTATTCGGATAGCAGCAAGGATGGCGGCATTCTTACTTCCAGTTGGGAGCTTTACAAGGCGCAAACGCGGCTGGCTGAGCTTGGGAGACGCCAGCACATTGCTATCACGCTCTTTCATGGTCGTGGCGGGGCGATTGGTCGTGGCGGCGGTCCGATCTATGAGGCCATTCTTGGACAGCCGCCCGATACCGTCAATGGACGCCTGCGGATCACCGAGCAGGGCGAGATGCTCTCGTTCAAATACGGCTTGCATGAGATCGCCATCCGCAATATGGAGCTGGTGGTTGCGGGAGTGGTGCAGGCGAGCATGTCAGACGAAGAGATAAGCGAGGCGCGGGTCCATCCTCATCCTTCTGCAGCATGGCTCGCAACGATGGAGCGGCTATCAGCGAGTGCGCATGGCCGCTATCGCCAATTGATCTATGATGATCCCGGCTTCCTGAGCTTTTTTGAGCAGGCCACGCCCATTTTAGAGCTGGGCTGGCTCAACATTGGCTCGCGTCCGGCACGGCGCACAAAGGGGCGTGGCGTTGAGGATCTACGGGCCATCCCCTGGGTATTCTCCTGGATGCAGAGCCGCTATGTGTTGCCAAGCTGGTACGGCGTGGGAGGGGCGCTGGAAGAGTATATCAGTGAGGAGCCTGCTCGTCTCGCTCAACTGACGCAGATGTACCGCGAATGGCCCTTCTTACGTGCTTTTCTGGACAACTTACAGATGACCCTCTCCAAAGCCGATATGCACATTGCTCAGCACTATGCCACGCTGGTTGATGATGAGGCTTTGCGTCAACGCATCTCGCAAGATATTCAGCAAGAATACGAGTACACAAAACGGCTGGTGACGCAGATCGTCGGCGGAAAAGAGCTGCTTGATACTGCGCCAGTGCTACAACAATCGATCCGGCGGCGCAATCCTTACGTCGATCCTCTGAGCTACTTCCAGGTTGTATTGCTGCGTCGTCTGCGTGCGCTGGGAGGTCCGCTGATGCCCGATCATCTGGACCAGATACAGGCAAGCGCGGAAGAGAACGAACGAGCGCGGCTAACCTATGCGGTATTATTAACCATCAATGGGGTCGCGGCAGGGCTAAGAAATACTGGATAGCGCCTTGTAATGAAAAAAATATAGCTTACGCGAGATAATACTATTCATGCTTGATCCTTCTGACATCTGCTGGGCCTGGAATCTTGCGTCCATTCTCGCAACATGGACACCTGAAACAGGCACTATTCACCGGACGCTTTTGCTCAAAACTGCCACAGCGAATTACGCTTTGCGGGCGTATCGCTACACGGCGGAGGAGCGTTGGCGCGTTGTCTGCGAACATGCTTTAATCGCGTATGTACGGGAGCATAACCTGCCTGCCATTGCTCCCGTGTCGCTATCAAATGGCGCAACAATTCTTGAGCATGCAGGACGCTTCTATGCTTTATACCCATTTGCTCCCGGTCAGCAAGTTATGCGTCGTCATCTGATGGCAGGTGAAATAGCCGCGATGGGGACGTTTCTGGGTCAGCTCCACCGGATTTTGCGCGATTATCCACATGAGCGAGTTCCTCATCGTTCGTTGAGCGTCGATCACGCGGCAACTCTCTCGAATATAGGGAGCATTGAAACGGCGATCCGCTCGCAAAAGCATCTCAGCGAGCAAGATCAGCAAGCTTTATCGCAGTTAGCTGAACGCCGAAGCTGGTTGATGACGGCCCAACCGAGCAGTGAAGAGGCGTTTTCATCAGTTGAGCAACAGGTTATTCACGGCGATTATCAGGAGACGAATCTCTTTTTTGCGGAAGGCAAAGTCAGTGCAATCATCGACTGGGATCAAGCATATGTCGCTCCTCGCGCCTGGGAAATCGTGCGCACTCTCCATTACGTCTTTCAGCTTGACGAGGTGGCCTGTGGCACATTTCTCAACGCCTATCGTCAAGCGATGCCGCTTGCTTTCCACGAACTGGAAGTAGTTGCTACTGCCTATGAGTGGATAAAGGCCCATGATCTCTGGCATTATGAAGCACTCTATCTAGAGGGCAATCAGCGCGTCCGCCCTTTTTTACAGCCAGAGCCATTCTTTCTCTTTGCGAATCGTTGGCAAACGTTGCGCAATTTTCTGTGTACTCATTGCGACCCCTGAATGAGGCGTTCATGGGTGCAGCACGGTCACGGCCCAGCGTCCAAAGTACTTGATGTTGTGGGCATGGTGCTTTACCAGGATGTCGCTGATTGTCTGTACTTGCTCTGAATTCTCAGCTAGCACGTTGATAATGTTCCTGCCCCGGCGTGCCTCCTCGACATAAATTAAGACGTGCGCATCATCGTCGGAGGCGACGGCCTGAAACACATCGGCAAGGCGTGACAAAGGTGAGCGAGTTACGGCGGTATCTTCTGCGCTCTCCAGCACCTGGCGACTCGTGAAAAAGTGGATATTCTCAGCCGCGATCCCGGCGTCCTCTAGCTCTCGCATAGCCTGTCGCGCCTCGCTTTCATCATCGATAGCCGCGATGACATAATCCTTCGGATAGGCCGCTCCTGGACGCAAGAACGGTACCTCTTGCTTCGTCTCTAATTGCTGGTCGATTTTCTGTACATCCGGCCTCTGATCCGTCTCGCTGGCTGGTGGCACGACGAGCACGGGCATATTGATCTGATCGATTACTCCTGAGGTGACGCTGCCCAGCGCCAATTTTTTTAATCCCGTCTGCCCTCTTGTTGCTATTGCCAATACATCGTATCCGCTAGCTTCTCCCCCTAAACCATGCTCCGCCGCATTAACGATTGCTCCAACCACATCCGGGCTGACAAGCGTTGAATAGCGCATCGATAGTGCTGAGCTTGCTGTCTGAGGGATAGCCACTTCTTCATCGAGATGCTCAGCTATCATTTGCAGATATCGTTGAGGTCTGCCAGTGAGCCGTAGCAGTTGATCCTCGCTCTCAGGAACTTCCGCCTTTACCACCCGTAACAAATGGAGTTTGACAGGTTGCGGAGCCGAGAGAGCCGAAGCCAGAGCAATTGCCGGAGCAAGGGCAGCTTTGGCGGCGATGGAGCCATCCAGGGTCACGAGGATACGCGCCGCCGCGTGCTGGTTCGTGGAAAGCTCCTGAACTGGTATGGCTCCTTCGCGCAGCAGCAAAATCGGCGTGGAGCCGTGACGGATCACGTATTCGGCCACGCTCCCCAGGACCAGACGCGTCACGCCTGTATAGCCATGACTGCACAGCACAATCAGGTCGCTATTATCGGCTATCGAGATAATAGCTGAGGCGGCAGAGCCAAAGAGCACCGTTATTTTTGTCGGTATGCCTTCAAGCTGTGCAGACTGCGCGACCTGCTCCAGATACTTTGTGGCATTGTCCTGATGGGTATCGAGCATGCTTTGCTTTAACGATGGCTGGATTATCCGTGTGGACAAAAATATGGTGGTCGCATCGATAACATGGACGAGTTGTACAGTGCTTGCTAATTCACGGGCGATGCGTGCGGCAAAGGGGATAGCTTGCTCCGCCCGTTGTGAGCCATCAAGGGGTACAATGATCCGCTTAAACATTCGGTAGCTTCCTTTCGCTGTCAATACAATCTTTGTTGCTTCAACAATTTGCAATCGTGTATATCGTTGGTATCAATAAGATGCGCACGCTGCCAAAGGAGGATAAATCATGGAGGCAAAAGACAGAATGATCGATTTGACAATCGCTCGATCTGCTGTTATCCTTAATGCAGGCACAAGCCAATAAACAAGTCTGACCCGCGTTGATCGAACAGAGTATAAGGGTGGCGACCGACAGCGATCCGAAGCAGAGTGGAAGTTCGGAATGGAGACGCGCTCTTAGAACGCCTTCGTGAGCGGCTGACCGAAGAAAACTTTGCTGGTTCGCACCAGGAGAGTAAGTAGGACAGGTGGGCGGTTCCCACGCAGCATATCACCAGGAAAAGTGGTCTTTCCGTCCTCGCTACGACGTGGTAGGGTAGAGAGTCGCTGAGAAGCGGCTTTCATTGGAGATCGGAAGACAATTAGGGTGGCACCACGGGTGTGTACAGGGCTATACTATTGCATCCCTGCACTCTCGTCCCTTCAATGTTCAGGAAGGGGCGGGGGTTTTTTATTGCCTCAGCTCCTTCCACAGGCCATTTCGTTGAAGGAGAAACACACAATGACAACAATCAATCAGGGTGGCAAGACCCAGGCCACAACCATCGTTCAGCACAACGCCCTTGATACGGCCTTGCAAAAGCTGGCAGCCGTCGAGGTGCCTCAAGGCCACAGTATCGCCCTGGCCTACTCCGGTGGGCTTGACTCGACGCTGTGCGTCAAACTCTCGCAGGAAAAATATCATGCCAGCAAGCTCACTGCCATTAGCGTTGATGTGGGGCAGAGCGATGAAGAGATCCAGACCAGCGTCGAACGTGCCCAGCAGCTCGGCATTACCCCGCTCGTAATCGATGCGAAGGCGGAATTTACGCAGCACTGGCTAACGAAGGCCATCTGGGCCAACTCCGACTATAACGGCTATCCCATCTCGACTTCAATGACGCGCCAGTTGATCGCGGCAAAAGTGGCACTGAAGGCGCTGGAACTGGGC
>DASTZT010000534.1:0-6653 GCA_035764225.1 Ktedonobacteraceae bacterium | reverse complement strand
TCTAGAATACCCGCTTTGATGGCCTGAATGTCGTCCCCCATGCCGGGAGCGACCACGACCAGCAC
Organism: Ktedonobacteraceae bacterium; assembly: GCA_035764225.1. GTDB lineage: Bacteria > Chloroflexota > Ktedonobacteria > Ktedonobacterales > Ktedonobacteraceae > DASRHT01. The sequence goes on along the minus strand of DASTZT010000534.1, from coordinate 6,588 downwards.
GGTTTGCGCGGTTCGCATGACCTCAACTTCGGCCTGGCCGGTGCCGACCGTTTCGATGATGATCGGGTCATAGCCTGCGGCATCCATTGAGCGCACCACATCGCGCGTTGAAGCTGCGAGGCCTCCCAGGCTGCCACGACTCGCCATGCTGCGGATAAATACGCCGGGATCGCCTGCCAGTTCCATCATACGAATGCGGTCTCCCAGGATTGCCCCACCAGAGAAGGGGCTGCTGGGGTCAACCGCCACGACGCCAACTTTACGCTCGCGGCTGCGCAACTCACGGACCATCTGCGTCACGAGGGTGCTTTTGCCCGCTCCTGGCGAACCAGTGACGCCAACAATATGGGCCTGACCGGTGTGCTGATGGAGTTCTGTCAGGTAGCGGCGCGCCTGCGGAGCCTCGTTCTCAATCAGTGTGACCATGCGTGCTAAGGCGCGACGATCTCCATTCAGTAGTCGTTCGACGATATTTTGCAAGCTAGCACCTATACCTCAGCAGCTAAACGGTCAGCGTGGATATTTGCACGCACAAAGGCAATGATCTCTTCCATCGGCGTGCCAGGGCCGAAGCAACCCTTGATCCCCATCTCCTTAATCACCGGAATATCCTCATCTGGCAGGATACCACCAGCAGCAACCAGCACATCATCGACCTCATTTTGTTTGAGCAGTTCCATTATTTTCGGAAAGAGAGCCATATGCGCACCGGAAAGAATGCTTAAAAGAATGGCATCGACATCTTCCTGAATAGCAGCTTCAACAACCATTTCAGGGGTTTGACGAATACCTGTATAGATCACTTCCATACCCGCATCACGCAAGGCACGAGCAATTACTTTCGCGCCGCGATCATGCCCATCTAGCCCTGGCTTTGCCACCAGAACACGAATTGGACGAGTTTCAGCCATAGCATGACTCCTTTGTCAGATTATTTCTCTATTACACTTAACTGCTACGCCCGTGGGGACAAGACCTGCCTCTATCCTCCTACGTCTGTAGGTAGGGCCTGCCCTGCTATCCCCACGGCGTCCGCAGAAAGCGCTTCAGCATAGAGCGTGCAAATTGCACGCTCCTGTTCTTCATACATTTCTTTGTATTGCTTCTCAAATTCTACAACGGGGGGTTGCTCGCTGCAAGCACGGATCAACAGCTTTGCCTGCCTGACAATTTGCTGCCGCTCAACACTGGCGATGGTTGGAACAGGCAAATCTGCCAGGACGTGCTGCTCGATCTGTGGCTGCACCCACTTGTAGGCGGTATGCAACACGTACATATATTCTCGTAGCAAGCGAGAATTGAGCAAAGCCAGCAAAAAATAGAGATCGTCCTCCGTTCCGCCTGGACGTAGATTGAGCAGATATAACGTTTGCAACACGATATGGTTTTTGCAATCAAGCGTCGCCTGCAAATAGCCAGTACTTTTCACCACCAACAGCTTTGGAGCATGATAACGTTCCAGGGGCTTGACGATTTTGTCGTGGGCAATCCAGCAATGCCCAATCGGCATCGCATAAGGCCGTACATCGACGCCGCCACGCAAAACGGGATAGCAGGCTTGCCCATCGCCGGGCAACGTTTTCAGCAGAAAAGGATGCTCCTTCCCTAACTCTTCACCGCGCCGCACCGCTACCAGATCGCCCAGCCGCGCAAAATTTGGTTGTTGCTGCTTTTGAGCGACAGCACAAAAATGAGCATGTAGTTGCTCAAGCAACGTTCCCTGAACCTCGCTGAGGAGGTAGCGCAACTCCGCACCGCTTCGTTGCAATAACAGCGATTGCGAGATACATCGCGTTTGCTCCGTAGGGGCTGGACTTGCTCCCGCCCTCATAGCCAGCGAAGTCCATTTTGTCCGCACCCAGGGTATTTGATGCAGCCGTGATGGTGGCACCTTCTGCGCGATAATCACGACAGCGCCAACAAAAGCGGAGAAGACGCCGGAGAGGTGCCAGAGAGCATGCACGGTTGTCTCTTGCAAGAGACGCTGCCGCTCATGAGCTGCATTGCTGCGAGCTAACACGGGATCGGGTAATACCAGAGCGATCCAACCACCGGGGCGCACAACTTGCAAGGCGAGATCGAGAAACAATAAATAGCTATCAGCTTGCCCGCGACCTTGCGCAAAGCTATAGCAGCTCAGATCGCTATTTTTAGCTGCTAAATACGGCGGATTGGCGAGAAAGAGATCAACGCCCTCATACGCATCCCAGGGAAAAGCCAGTCCATCGGCCTGATGAATGTGCAGCGAGAGATGCTGATCTTCAGCGGCGGAGTCTGCAACATCTTTTGCGACGCCCTCATGTTGCATAGACTCGTCTGTGAGAATCGTGCGCAACTGCATTTCGGCCAGGAAGCAGGCTACGGGATCGGGATCGAAGCCCCAGATGTTACGCTGCACTGATGCGCGGACCGCAGCACGACTCAAGCCCATGTGGTTACCAGAGGCGACGAGACGACGAGCAACGCCCGCGAGAAAATTGCCGCTACCACAGGCAGGATCGAGCACGCGTATACGGGAGAGATCATCTTCAGGGCAATAACCACAGGCATCCAGTATTTGTTCTACCAGCAATGGGGGAGTGGAGAAATGGCCGCGCACCTTCCGTTCTTTGAGCGGCAAATTCGCTTCATACCAGCTAAAAATATCTTTTGGCACCATGAACAAGCTTAATGCGCATCTTTCTTGAACAAGATCTCCAGGGCCTCGCGAGCAGCCATACGACCAGCTTCCTTGATGCTGGAAGCTTTTCCCGTACCCAGGAGGACATCATGCTCATACACACCAACCTGGAAGATACGGTCGTTATTGCGACCGCTCTGTTCCAGCACACGATAGCGAGGTAAGCAGCCTGAGCGTTCTAACACGATCTTTTGCAAACGCCCCTTTGGGTTGGTATCAAGCGTCTGGTGGTTGATCAGTTCCACCATTGGAAATATGGTACGCGCCACAAATTCTCGCGCCGCCTGTGCGCCCTGATCGATGTGGATTGCACCCACAATGGCCTCAAGCACATCGGCACAAAGGGAATCGCGCGAGCGTTCGTTGAAGGTGCGCAAATTAGCAAGATCGACGCGAATAAAAGAGAAGAGACCTAATTGCTGCCCAATTTTAGCAAAGATGCGGCGGCTCACAACCTCAGATTTTAATGCGGTCATCTCTCCCTCGGAGGCTTCAGGGAACAGGCGGTAAATATACTCCACCACATGGGCGCTGATAATAGCGTCCCCAAGAAATTCGAGGGTATCGTATGAATCGCGTATAGCAGTAGCCACACAACAGGAATGATGAGTTACTGCTCGCTGTAACAAGGTACGATCATGAAACTGCACCTGGAGCAGTTTTTCTAAAGCCTCAAGGTTGTCTACGCCATCGATATCTTGCATATGTTCTTATTTATCTAAGTCTGAGCATAGCACCGTATCCTTTTAATGGTAGCACATCCACCCTTTTCTTTTCAAGCAAGGGGAGTTTTGGGGGGATCTTGCGTGCGGCAACCCTGTGCCCGATCCGCTAGCCCGTTGAGCTGTTTTTACCCTAAAAATCACACTCCTGCTGTTGCACAGTTACATGACTACGTACTATACTATAAAGGAGTCTCGATGACGCTCATGACTTGCTGAGCATATACTATTGCCAGGAATATAGCAGATCCGCCAGAGCAACCCCGGATTTATTTGCTGTGCCAGCGGATCTCTTACATATCAAAGGAGCAATCCTCTGCATGTTGCCTGAAGTAACATGAGGAAGGCGCGAATCGTATATCGTTGATAGCAACCATTCAGGATAACGGTTGCGGCATTCACTTGATGTTTTCATCCAGATTGGATCGACTATGAAAGCTCAACAATACCTGGGGTTTATACGACGCCTGCTATTTATCGCAATCCCGCTCGCTCTGTGTATGGTATTATTCTTTCCCCTCACGAGTGCAGCTCATTCAGTGCTGCTGCGTTCCGACCCGGCACGCGATGCTGTGCTTAATGAGGCCCCATCACAGGTACGCTTGTGGTTCAGCGAGGATTTGAACCCGACATTCAGTACCGCGTCGGTGACGAATTCGCACAATCAGAAGGTCGATACTGGTCAGTCCCATGTCTCATCCAGCGACCCACGCGAACTCGATGTACAGCTATCGCCAAATCTGCCAACTTCCGTCTATATCGTGATCTGGCGCTCGCAATCCGCAGCCGATGGACACGTCCTCACCGGCTCGTTTCTTTTCACCGTTGCCCTCCCCGGTAGCGCGGTCCCAACGGCAGGGAACCTGGGCGCTGGTCAGACGACTTCAGGGGGCGCGGCTGCTGGTCAGCTCGATGGTCCAACGCTGCTCCTGCTTATTATGACTACCCTGGTCGATCTCGGCGTCGTCTTCTGGATGGGAGCGCAGCTCTGGCGTACTTTTGTCTTGCAACTGGCGGAAGATGACCACCCGGAACAAACCGTCATCCGACAACGCGAAGAGGAGCGATTTGAGAGACGCTTCTCACTCCCCGCTCTGGCCATACTTTTGCTGGCGAATATGGGGGTACTTCTGGCCCTGTCGCTTTCGCTTACTAATGGCCAATGGGGACAGGCACTCGCCCTATCAAATCTCACCGGCCTGGTATCTCACGGCCAGTTTGGCACCTACTGGATTATGCGTCAGGCTGTGATTATCCTGGCGATAGTGCTCAGTGGCTTCACGCTGCTATCCAGGCCACTTTCAGCGGCGATCAGGTCGATCCTTTCCTGGGTAAACTTGATCCTGGGATTGGCTTTGTTGATTGCTGTGGCGCTCTCCGGCCATGCGGCAGCTGTTACTGGCAACATCGCGCTTTTCGCGATCCTGGGAGACTGGTTACACTTGCTCGCGGCATCGCTCTGGGTTGGCGGCATGATGTACATCGCCACCATTTACCTACCTGTCCTGCAACAAAGTCCGTTACTAGAACGAACGCGTTCACTGCTGACAACCCTACCACGCTTTTCGCTCCTGGCTATTACGGGCGTGATTATTATGTCGCTGACAGGACCGCTCAATGCCACCGTGCATATGACCTCCTGGGACCAATTGTATACCACCGCCTACGGACGCTCTCTGGTAGTCAAAGTGCTGCTCGTCGGCGGCCTCCTACTTACCAGCGCCATTCATGTTCGGCTCTTCCGCCCGCAGCTAGCAAAAACCTATCGGCAATACCTCTCGACCAAAGAAGATAGCCAGGCCACAGCGCAGCAGGTGAAGATGCTGGAGATGGGCGTCTCAGCACAAACCACCAGGCTTACCAACACATTACGCTGGGAGCCTCTATTGGGCGTAGCGGTCCTGCTTTGTACAGGATTGATGAATGTCTTTGCAGGAACACTGCTTCCCGCAACCACCAGTCAAACGTCCGCCATTCAGCCTCCAGCCTCGACAGCAACGGCTTTTAGCACCACAGCAACTACTAGCGACAACAAATTTCAGGTGAAGATTAAGGTTTCTCCTAATACCTTTGGCCCTAACACTCTTACCGCAACGGTGATGGATAGCAATGGCAAACCAGATACCAACGTAGGGATATCGCTCTACTTGAGCGGGGTTGATATGGATATGGGAACAGAGGTGGTAAACCTGCAACCAGATGGCAAGGGCAACTTTAGCGGCAATGGCGATATTACGATGGGAGGCCGCTGGCGCATTCGCATCCAGGTTCGTACTCCCGATAATACCCTCCACGAGTCTAGTGTAATATTCTTGGTACAAGGTTAATCTCACCTCGGCATCTTATACTGCTGAGTTTCAAGGATGATTTATGGATAGACATCTTGTAACACCGGAGCGCCGCCCACAAGGTGCGCTCCACTTGCTCACTCGTCATCGTTGGCTTGCTCTGCTTAGCCTATCCATACTGCTGCTGGCAGGCTGTAGCAGCGTTGCAGGGGATGCAACGGTAGCGCCACCGCCGCCAACGAGTGGTTTTAGCTCAACACAGCAAACTAGCGACAATAAGTTTCAGATCAAGCTTAACGTCACCCCAGACCATCTTGGTCTTAACAATTTCGACGTTACCGTGATGAATCAGAACGGCAAGCCAAACTCCGATATCACTGTCACGCTTTACCTCGACTCGCTTGATATGGATATGAGCGAGGAGATCATCTATATGCTCCCGGATGGCAATAATCACTTTGCATCTCAAGGTGGCTTTATGATGGCGGGTCACTGGGCGATCCGGGTGCAGGTGCGCACGGCGGATAACATGACCCACGAGTGTCAGATGAAGACGCTGATCAACACTTGACGCACTAGAGTATTATCAAACCAGAGGCACACCTGAGAACCAGGGCCAGTTCAATCAAGGATAATTTTATGCATACATATCCTATACCGGGGTATCGCCGCTTCATAAGCGCGACCTTCCTTATAGCTCGTCAGAGCAGATTTATCATGCTCCCCTTGCTGGTATTATTATTTACAGCTTGTAGCGGCCTTAATACAGACAATACGACAGCAGTTACCCCCACGCCAGCACGCGTCAACGGATTTGGCACTGCAGCTAATCACGTCCATTCACTGCTCGCCTTCCCTAATAACGTGCTGGTGCTGGCAACGCACTACGGCCTGTTCC
>DASTZT010000533.1:0-3831 GCA_035764225.1 Ktedonobacteraceae bacterium | reverse complement strand
TCACAATCAGGGTCCAGGTATGCAGCGCCGAGGCATCACCCAGCAGCGGAACGGTGCCAATAGCGGCCAGAATGACTATCCCTAGCAGCAGCGACCAGAGCCATTGCCGTCCCTCCTGGGGTACAGGCGACGGTTCCGAAGCGTCCGACGAAATTTGTGTATCAGTATCTATTGCCATAATACATTTTTCCTGGTCACGAGGGCAGGCGCGAGGCCAGCCGCTACGAATAGAATGGGCGTCCGAGCAGGCCATTGGGTCGGAAAATCAGCACCAGCACCAGCACCAGAAAGGCGATGGCATTATCATAGCCAGGACCAACGCCAGGGAGCACCGGCACAACGGTCTCTACCAGCCCAAAGACCAGGCCACCAGCCACCACACCCCAGGGCGTCCCTAAGCCTCCTAGCACCACGATCACAAAAGCGCGCAACGTGAAGGCACCGCTCAGCGATGGATCGAAAGGATAGAGTTCGGCCAACATCGCTCCAGCCGCACCCGCAAGCGCAGCTCCCAGCGCGAAGGTTAACGCATAGGTGGCTCTGATATCAATCCCCATCAAGCGGGCCGCATCACGATCCATCCCGGTCGCCAGGATGGCATTGCCTTGACGGGTGCGCGTAAGAAAGAGGTTGAGGGCTGCCGTCAGGATAATCGCAATACTTGCGGCAAGTAAGCGATCAAACGCAATGTGTACCGTACCGATATTCAAGCCTGCGTTGGCATAGGAGGTATTGATCGAGCGCAGATCGCTCGAAAAAAAATATTGTACCAGATCGGCTATCAGCAAATCGAGGCCGAAAGTAAAGAGGAACGTCACCAGGAACGGAGCCCTGATGACACGATTAATGGCCCCATACTGCACAATCCAGCCAAGCACAAAAAGCACCGCCATCGAGAAGAAGATGCCGATGAAGGGATCAATGTGCCACTGGCTAAAAAACCAGAACGCAGCATACGCGCCGACCAGAATAAACGAGCCATGCGCCAGATTGACGATATTCATAATGCCCCAGACCAGCGAGAAACCCAGGGCTATCGCGGCATAGAGGCAACCAAGCAAGAGAAAATTGACGACCAGCTGTCCAATATCCATAGGGAAACTCCCGGCGGCGATGTGTGGGAATACCTATCCCGTTTTTTATGCGACAACCGGACGATGCAATAATCGTCCGGTTGCTAAAACAATCGCTGTTAACGATTGTTAAATGACGGCGTGGGATACGAAAGTTGAGCGTTGGCAACGTCCGTCGGGAAGACCGTCACGATCTTGCCATTCTGGATCTGAATGGTTGCCATCGGCTTAAAGGTATTGGCACCGGTTGCATCAAAGTGGATGCGCCCATAGAACGTCATAACATCCAGGTTCGCCAGGGCATCACGCACCTTGAGCGGATCAATAGAGCCAGCCTGCCCAATAGCCTGCTGGAAAGCGATACCGGCGGCAGTCGATTCCGCAGACTGATATGCCGGATCGTGATTAAACTCTTTTCGGTACATATCAGCATAATTTGAGGGCGTCTTAAAGACATCAACGCCGTTATACTTCTCCTGCTCCGTCCACTGCGAGCTGCCCAGCACAAAATTGGCGTCTTTCCCCAGCACCGTCGTGAAATCGGGCGTGGCGGGTCCGACCGTGAAGGCGTATAGCTTGGCGTTAATATTGAGCTGTTTGCACTCCTTCATCGTCGTCACGGCCTCGTTCTCGTGACCGGAACCCAGGATCATATCTGGCACTGAACCGTTAGGGCCGGACGTTTTGAGCGCCGTCAGCACGCTGGTCAAATCGGTGCTGTTGGAAGGATACTGTTTATAGTAGACGACATTGAGATTATTGGCTGTGGCGTAGTCTTTGGCGGCGGCGGCCACCTCTTTAGAGAAGGCGTCATCGGCGGAAATGATCGCAACATTTTGTGGCGGCGTAGGCAATGCCAGCGCGGCCTGCAACATCACTTTAGCGTATTCAGAGGCGGGGCTGAGCACACCGAAGACGTAGTGGAACCCTTTCGAGAAGATCGCTTTGGCGGCTCCATTGGCCTCTACCATCGGGATCTTATACTGCTCAGCAATGCTCTCATCTTGCAGGGTAGCAGCAGTGCCATACGGTCCTAGCAGGAAATTGACCTTATCGGTGGTGATCAGTTGTTGGGTAAACTGGGCGCTTTTCGTGGTCGAGCTGCCATCGTCATAGTATTTCAGCTTGACCGTGTACGTCTTGTCGCCAACTTTGATGCCGCCCTGATCGTTAACGGCCTTAACCCAAAGCTGGTATCCTTCCAGAGTCAAATGTCCTTCTGTGGCCGTTGCCCCGGTCAGCGAGATTGGCGCGCCAAAAAGCAGGGTATTACCCGTTCCCTGTCCGCCCGGCGTACTGCCAGAGCTGCCGCAGGCGCTGAGCAACAGCAGCACCACAAGCGCAAGCAGTAACGGGGTATGGCGTACAACTCCGGTTGTCGATGTAGCAGATAATAAGCGGAAAGATTGCGGTGCGTTGGAAAGGGACTTCATGTGCCTCCTCCATTCGTACATGACAGCAACTTTCGTGTGGTCATCGCCTGCTGCTATTCCCACTTCTACGGAACAACATTGGCATTGCTTTCTCACATAACATAGCTGCTGTCCCTTAGTCTGATGCGAGGTATAAGATTGCGTTGAAGATGTACAAGTCTCAGTATGTTACAAAAATACCATAAACTGTCCACATTTTACAATAGTTGGCCTCTGCCACGTCTTATTATAGACGTATTTCATATGTCACAATCCTCCGAAAAGACGTTTTGGGAAATGTCTGTCCTTTGTCCGATAAATATCCTCTGGTTGTGGTTCTTTTTCCTTCGCCTTCAAGGTATCTTGTGAATGTGCGGTATAAGTGGTGTGTGAAGGCTGCTTCAGACGCTACTAATCGCACTATGACTCATCTATCGTAACCGGGAAAAGGAGCCAGATCATAATGTGTACCGAAATGACAAATCCACATACTGAAACAGGCGATATAAGCAGCGATATTCTATTAAAAGATTTATATGCTGAACTTCGTGCCCTGGTAAAATACCTTGTAGGTTGCTCCAAAGCCCCTTCCTGGGAGGGACAGGAAGGCGATATTGTGGAGGATGTGGTGCAGGAAACGATGCGACGGCTGATAGAGCGCGTTCGTCGGGGCGAGCGTGGCGAAAAACCGCCCGTCCAATCGCTCAAACATATGATGATTGCCATTGCCTGCAACTATTATAGAGACTTGCTCCGCCGCGATTGCCGCCTCTCTCGCTGGCAGGCTGACGATAATGCGCCGTTCTTACCTAGAAACTATGCTGGTCCATCTGAACCCGTGCCGCTGCTGGATTCAGTGACGGAAACGGTCTATCATGAGCGCCTCTTTGGGCTGGTGGCCCAGGAGGTGGAGCAATTCCCAAACAAACAGCGTACGGCTCTGCTGGTTGACCTGGCGAACCTGATGCATTTTGATGATGCTCCCACCCCCTTGCAATCGGCCTTTTCGCGGGCGGGCATCCAGTTGCAGCAATATCAGCAACCGCTGCCCACAGATCCCAAAGATCGCAGCAGACACACATCGCTGCTGAGCCATGCCTATAAACGCGTCGCTCACCTCCGTTCCGTCGAAGAATATATCACCACGTCTGATAAAGAGCAACAGAGAGAGACCGCCGATATATGCTGATGCTATAGGGGCCGGTGCTCTGCCCAGGCAGAGCACCGGCCCCTGCAAGATCTTGTCATTGGCTCCATCTGCGTGATATGCTTAGAACAAACGTTTTCTTGCCTGGTTGATCGGGAGTGCTATGCATTTATACACACGCATGGATGCAGACAAAAAC
>DASTZT010000532.1:0-3951 GCA_035764225.1 Ktedonobacteraceae bacterium | reverse complement strand
TCACGGACGAGGGGGAGAATACCGCTCCCTACTTCCGCGATGCCTGGGAGGAATACAAGACGGTCATGAAGAGCGTTCTCTCGGTGATTATTGTGCAGGTAGGCGGGGCTAACCATAGCTTTGTGACCGGGTTGCAGAGTCGCGGCATTGAGGTGATGCGCTACCAGTTCTCTGGGGACTATTATTCCTTGCCGAACGTTCTTCCCTTGCTTGCTATGCCAAGCAAGGCAGAGCTGGTCGAGCTAATCTTGCAGTATGCGCTGCCAACACGCCCGAAGGTGGCTAAGTAGACATTAAGAGAGTACTGTAGAGATAAACCTCTATAAGTACTCTCCTTCTATCATAGAGGGAAAACCATGACCAACCAGCGCAAGCCAAAAGTGAACGCCCGCGATCTCGTCGCTCGCCTCAATCAGGAGAGCAATGCCTTGCTCCAACGGGAGATTATTGCTCCACTATTGCCCGGTGGGAAGATCCGCACGCGTCTTGGTGGCATGATTCATGAATTTAAGCCCAGAGGCGAATTTGTGGGATGGGGGCGTTTTCGTCCGGTGAACGAGCGCGAGGCGGAAGTGCTGGGCGAGGCGATGCCGTGGGAGCGGGGCGGATATCTTGAGCTGTTCCCGGCGTTGCGCATGGTGCTTTTATGGCCCGATCCAACGCCAGAGCGACCCGGAACATGGTGGGCATTGCCCTTTAACGATAGCGACGCACGCCAGCGTTTCGGCTTTCTTGCGGAACCGATCCCCGTTTTTCTTTGTGATCCAACCAACGGAGCAGAGCGTTTCGAGCGCGTGATTGTGCGCGTGGCTGGCAACGTGCTCTGGTTCGATGGACCGGACGCGCTGGCCGATCCCACCCATGCCGAGTGGTTGCGCGATCAGACGGCGAAAGAGGAAGAGACGGAACAGCGCCTGTCAGGGTTGAGCGGTTCAGAACGCCTGGCGCTGCTCTACTGGCAAATCCGCGAACTTGAGGCTACCCTGGATAAAGAACGCCGTCAGCAGGCCGAAGCCGAACGCAAACGACAAATCAAGGAGCGCCAGCGCGATCATCAGAGGCGGCTGGCGTGGTTGCGTTCACAAAAGCAACGTCGTACGTTAGAGGAACGGCTACAACATGCCCTCAGCAAGGCAGACGCCATTCTTCATAGCTACAGTGAAATCACGAATGCGGATGGCTCTCTTGGTCATATCGTCGTGGAATGGAGCGAGCAGGGACACAGGCATCGTTACCGCTCGACCATCGATCCCAATTTGTCCGTTGTTTCCAGCGGTATCTGCTTGAGTGGGCGCGACCGAGACTTCGACCTGACCAGCCTGGTAAACGTGATGACGGATTCACCCTGGGCTTAGCCATGCGTTGCATGCCCTAGAATAGCGAGGGAGTATAGCTATGACACAGCACAACTTGAATCCCAACAGCCCCTTCTTCCATGAAGAGCGCCACGCCTCGTTAAGCTCTTTCGCGGATAAAGCTATCACCATTTGCGGTGCGGGCGCTCTGGGCGGCAATCTGACCGAAACCCTGGCACGCATGGGCTTTTCGCGCATTAAGCTGATCGATAGGGATAGAGTCGAGATGCGTAATCTCTCGACGCAACCGTACAGCCGGGCAGAGGTGGGAGCACACAAAGCGCGGGCGCTGGCCAATATGCTCTACCGTTCAGTGCAGGCAAAGCTCGAACCGATGGTAGTGGAACTGACGGCAGCGAACGCTCATAGCTTGCTGAAAGAGGGCGCACTGGTGGTGGATGCGTTCGATAATCGGGCCGGTCGGGCAGCCGTGAGCGAGGTGACACGAACACTCAATCTGCCATGCCTCCATATCGGTTTTAGCGGCGATGGACTGTACGGGAGCGGCGTATGGGAGCCAGATTATCTGGTTCCACAAGAGACGCTTGGCGATCCCTGCGACTATCCACTTACGCGTCCGTTCGCTCTGGCTCTCACAGCTCTTACCGTCCGTGCCATCACAGATTTCTTCAGGACCGGACAACGCAACGGATTCGAACTGACCTGGAACGACCTCAAGATTACTTACCGGTAAATTTTGCAGAACATTCAGGCAGCTCCCACCACAAACAAGAGATAGCAAGGAGCAGCCTGATACATAATGCTCTTCAGCATAGCAATATCTCCTCTCCGATACTATTTTCCACGATATTGACATATTTCAATCTTATTCAGTATTATCTCCTTAATAACATTTTGCTGCGGTTGTTTCTCTTCGTAAAGTATTTCTATGATAGTGGGTAAATTATGCATGAAGCAAGCACCTGGCGCGATTTACTGGGCAGCCTGATACAGGATCGTCAGGAGAGACAACGAGCCGCCACTGCACTTGGCGTCCATCCCTTAACCTTGAGGCGCTGGGTCAAAGGCATATCAACTCCGCCGTTAAGAGCGATTATGCCCTTACCCGACGTTTTCCCATATCACCGCCTGGAACTAAGCCATTTGATTGCCCAGGCATATCCAGCGTACGTTTTCCAAAAAGCTGCCCCGGTAGAGGATATCCCATCAGAAATTCCTTCTACTTTTTACACCCTTGTATTTGATACCAACATCACGAGTCCGCCGCATCTGCGAACGTGGCAAGTCTGCCAGCTTATTGTGGAGCAGATTTTAAACCATCTCGACCCTCATCGGCAGGGACTTGCGATCACCATTGCTGAATGTGTCCCACCACCGCCCGGTCAAAAAGTACGGAGTTTACGCGTAACGATGGGCAAGGGGACAGCCATCTGGCAACAGTATATTGGCAAGAATACGCAGTTTTTAGGAGCGGAGTCGCGGGTTGGGAAAGTCGTGATGACAGGAAGCCCGGTGATTGTTCAAAATGCGGGGCAGCAGGCACGGATGTTTCCTGGTCATAATCCGCCTGCCGCACAGAGCGCCGCCACATTTCCTCTGCTGCAATCCGACCGCATTGCAGGATGCATGGGCATTTTTAACGCCCAGCAGAATTATTTTATCGAGGCCCGCCAGGAACTGCTTGAACGCTATGTGGAGTTGCTGGCCATCGCCTTCAGGCCAGAGGCATTCTATTCTCTCAACGAGATAGATCTCCAAATTATGCCTCCCTGCGAAAAACAATTCCCCATCTTTGCCGAGTTCCAGCAACGGGTCGCCCAACGCATCGCTCATGCCTCGCAGATGCAACAGTTATTAGCCAGACCGGAGGCAGAGCAACAGGTCTGGCAAGAAATAGAGGAAATCCTGCTCCAGCTCGCATCTCAACCTGAAGCATCCAACATTGCTCAGCGAGAAAGAGCCGGGGCTACCCAATAGTGAGAGGATGCAACCACATCGATCACACCCTCGAAAAAATTTAGTATGTTCTGCTCTATGCTAGAGATGCAGATCCTCAATGGCAGCCAGTACCTCGTTTGCATGCTCTTCTGCCTTGACCTGGTGCCAGATTTTCCGCACAATGCCATCTTTATCGATCAAGAAGGTCTCACGACTAACGCCGATATACTTTTTGCCATAGAAGTTTTTCTCCTTCCAGACACCATAGAGCTGAGAAACGGTGGTATCGGTGTCGGCCAATAGAGGAAAGGGAAGCTGGTATTTATTGGCAAATTCCTTATGGGATTCAATATCATCGGCGCTCACGCCTAGCACCACGACGCCGCGTTTTTGCATCTCATGGTTGGCATCGCGGAACGCGCACGCTTCCTTCGAGCATCCGGGTGTGTCATCTTTTGGATAAAAGTATAAGACGGTTGTTTTTCCTCTCAGAGCTTGTAAATGAACCTGACCATTTTTCACCACATCATCGCTTCCTACGGCAGGAAGCGTAAAATCTGGCGCGGGTTGTTGCGTCTGAATCTTCTCTGTATCACTCATTACAATTTCTCCTTTATAGTGATGGAATAGGCTCTGATATATTCGCTGACAAGAAATGTTCAGGACGCAAGTGGTCGTCCTGAACATTATGTGTGAA
>DASTZT010000531.1:0-3051 GCA_035764225.1 Ktedonobacteraceae bacterium | reverse complement strand
GGCTGGGGAGCAGCAACGATCCTCGTGCCGCCAGCCTGCTGATCCCGCTGCTGGAAAACCAGTCAAGCAAAGTGGCGCAGGTGATCGTTGATGCTCTGGAACAACTTGGTCCAGTTGCGGCCTATCAAACCATTCCAGCTTTGAATTATTTGATTGCCACCAACTCGAACCGCCAGTTGAAACAGCACGCACGCGCCGCTCTTGGCCGTTTAACCATGTTATCCGCGCTCGGCGTTGAAGATGCCGCCATGACAAAGGCCCGTCTGCATCAGTTGCCCGAATATCAGGCTCGCGTCAGCTCGATTGATGGTTCGGGGGCGCAGTTGATTATGCTTTCCTGGCAGCGACCCGATGGCCATCTCAAAGGGATTAATGTGTTGTACCAGGATCAATTGGGAATCAAAGACTGCTACGGGATTGATGAGATGGAGTTGGATCGCTGGAACCATCTGGCGGATGAGTTGGAGGAGCAGGGTCTGGGCTGTTTTGAGGTATCGTTCGAGTATGCTCGTGCAGTGATAATAGAGGCGCGCGCCGTCAATAAACGCACACGCCATAAATTGCCCATTGCCTATGCTATCTGGCGACCACTGATCGAGGTTGAAGACGGCAAGAAGAAAAGTAGCAGTGTGGCCTCGACCATGATAGACCTGCCTGATCTTACTCCTGAAACGATAGCATTGGCCCAGCGTGGCGATGAATTGTACCGCATGCCCGAATTTATGTGGATGTACGAGCCTGCTATCAACCTTGAACCATATGTGACGCGCTATTGGGTGGTATCCAATGGCTTCGAGTTAGCCTCAGAAAGGCGTGGACGGAAGGGGAAGCAGCGAGAACAGGAAAAGCAGGCGCTGCTGGAAGAATTGACAAGCGAAGCCCTGAAGACACAGGTGGGTGAGCAATGGCGTACCCTCTATGAAATGCGTTTGCGGCGACAGGCTTACCTGCTGCAATATATTGATCGCAAGGAGGAGGCTGCGCTGGCCGGTGCAGTCGCAGCAGTGCTCCATCCTGCTTCTGATATCCCTATACAAGACCAGGCTTTTCCACGAGCGATGATCCGTTTCTCCATTGAGGAGGGGCCACTGCGTATCATGGTAGATGCCTTCGAGGCCGGGAAATTTGGTGCCTTTCCCATCAAATTTTTTAACGAATGATGACCGGCAGCCTATCCCTGTTGAAGGGGTTAGTGGCTGCTAACCCGTAGAGGCATCTTCAAGATTTCCCTGGCCGCGTATTCGCCGCTATGCATCGCTCCCTGAATACTGCTGGATTTGGTGTACTCGCCAGCTAGATATAACCCCTCAATGTCGGTATGATTATCCGGCATCTCATCATATACGCCGGGCGGTTGAGCAAATTGGGCAAATGGGATGCGGTAGACTGCCAGCAGTTGCCAGTGGTTCATGTTGTGGTCAGGAAACCAGCGTGCTATTTCCGCCAGACTGCGCTCCGCAATCATCTCATCATCCTCCGCTGGATTGCCGAGCACGGTCACTGAGAGCAGATGTTTGCGTGGTGGCGCATATGTCGGTGCGATATTGGTCAGCAAGACTGCATTGTTGACGTAAGCTGTCGGATCGGCATTGAGCAAGATTTTACGTTGCCAGTACAGCCGCTCCTCGCCCGCGAAATACAGGCAGACCGCGCTTACCGGAGTACTCGGTAATGTTTTATTGACAAATTTCATCGCTTCCGGGCCAGCGGTCGCCACAACCACCTGCTCTGCTTCAAGGCGCTCGCCATTGGCCAGGCGCACACCCTGGATGCGCCCCTCGCTTATCAACAACTCGCTCACGCGGCTATTGAGGCGGATCGCACCCTTTGGCAGAGCGGAGGCGAGCTGTTCGGGAATGCGTTGCATCCCTTCAGCCGGGATAATTATGTTTCCCTCAGCCAGCATCTTGAAGGTAAACTGGAACATACGCGCACTCGTCTGCAGCGAGCGATCAAGAAAGATGCCGCCATAGAAAGGACGTGCGAAGTTATCAATAAACTTCTGCGAAAAGCCTATCCTTTGCAGATATGCTTCTGTTGTCTCGTCCTGTCGCTCCGGTTGGAGCTTCCCAGAAAAAATACTGCCAGCCGACTGCCGCTTAAGTTGCGTGCGTAAACGCAAGATGCGTAACTTGTCGGCGGTCGAAAGCAACGGGTTGAATAGAGCCGGAATGGTATGGCCCGGCTCGCGTAAGGGATCTGCAATCTCGTACTGCTTGCCATTTTTGATCAGAAGCGCTCCCGGCTCGAACTTGCGTTGTTTGAGTTCGTCAAGCCGGAGATGGCGTTGGACGGTAGGGTACGCCGTAAAAAGCACCTGGAAGCCGCGATCCAGGCGGTAGCCATCTTCGTGATAGTCGGTGCGTACGCGCCCCCCTACCTGGTCCGCAGCTTCCAGCACGACGACGCGATGGCCCGCCTCCGTCAGCATTTTGGCGCATGTCAGACCCGCTAACCCCGCGCCAACAATAATTATCATATCTTCCTCGCCTTTACCACAAAGGATTGATTACCAGCCCGGTAATCAGTTTTGGATAGATATAGGTGGACTTTTGCGGCATCCTATCGTCGGCCTGGGCCACGTCGCAAACCTGGCGTAGTGGCGTGGCGTTCAAGATGAGCGCGGCCTGCGCTTCTCCACTCTGAACAGCCTGGAAGAGCTGTGCTTCGTCATGGGTGTAGCGCACATACTTTCCAGCCGCCATATCTTCCGCGCTGATGCCCAGCAGATCCTCCAATACCAGCAGCTGCGCCGTAGCTACGTCTAACTTATTCCAGGCCGCAGTACGTCCGCTTGCTGCCATCCGTTGCTCGCCCGCAGCGTTCAATCTCAGCAGCAGCGATTGCTCAGGCCGGTAAATGACCAGTGCTGGCTGCTCACGTCCGGCTAGATCCAGTTGTTGTAGCATCGCCTCGCGAGATGTGTCATTGGCCAGCGGCTGCACTGTAAAATATTGCCCTAGCTGTTCTGATGATAGCTTACTAAGAGCCTCTCGACTCAGTCCAGATAAAAGGCGATGCGTTGGCAAGACCAGCATACCGGGATCATCA
>DASTZT010000530.1:0-12792 GCA_035764225.1 Ktedonobacteraceae bacterium | reverse complement strand
ATGATTCCCGCTCCTATGGGCAGGACCGGGGGAGGCAACGATAAAAAGGAGGCAATAAAAATGCCCGCCAACCATGCGCCTGCTACAGCGACAAGCATCAGTCCCCGTAAATCAATCGCTGTCCCGGCTGATCGCCCTGTTCCCCGATCCTTCACGACTTCCCCCTGACCCCTTAGCGCAGCATGCTATGTTTTGCTTATTTTGTTGGGATTGCTAATGGACAACAGTGTGTGCAATCAAAGCGATAGTCTGGAGTGCGCCATATGCTCCCAGCCCAACGCCTAATGCTATTCCCATCAGTTCTCCAATTATTCTGCCAATGCGTCCGCCTCTGGCAATGCTCTCATCCATCGACCCTGCCACCATCCAGCCTAGCAGCACGCCGACAAAGCGTCCTACGAACACGCCAAGAGCTATACCCAACAGGATACATACAATCCAGACAGCCGTATCGATTGCGGAGAGAATACCGTTCGAGAGCATTTTGAGATCCTTTACGATACTGTGACTAGCCCCTTGATTTTATCATAAATCGTTTTACTCACTACCTGCGATAACTGTTCTACGGATGTAAAGTCGCCATGTTGCAGACGATAACTGATAATAGTCTGCGCGGTTTGGCTGCTAATATTCAGTTGCTGACGCAACTCATCAACGCTAGCCGTGTTAATATTCACCAGTTGCCCAGGTGTATTGCTTGCTACTCCGGGTACGCCTCCCTGGTAGGTTGGAGGCGTTTCACCCAGGCGTGAGACATACACTTCCTGCCCGTCACTTAACTTAGCTGCGAGATTGAGAGCAACGAGGTTCGCATCTGAAAGCGGGCCTCCAGCTGCCTGGAGCAACTGGTAGACTCGTGCTCCTACTTCCAGTGTATACACTCCCGGATGTTTTACCGCGCCCACGATATAGGTTTGCATTGTGCCGTTGCTAGCATTTGAAGTTGTCGTCCCGGCAGGCGTCCTGGTGGATATGTTGCTCACATTTTGCTGGATGATGCTGGTAGCGGACGATGGAGCAGGAGATGTATGCCAGGTAAAGTAGAGTACCAGGATGAGAGCCAGTACGATCCCGGCAGCGAATAGGCGCACAAACAGAGCCTTTTTGGACTGAGCGGGAACGCTTGGCGGCTGCTCTTCCTCCTGATTGAGCGTTACAATTGGCAATGCTGGCAGCGAGGGCTGCGGTGCAGCAATCGCAGGAGAAGAGGCAGTCTCTTGTAAAGAAAACGTATAGCGTGACCATTGTTCCTGAAAGTGCTGTGGCGTTTGTAAATGCATAAACCCTCCCCTGTCCATTTCTCGCTTTGCTGAGATTAGCAGACCGCAAAGATGTTCGTCAATGCGCAAATGTAACGATCTTCAATTTATAGCTATAAATGATGATGTGCGTAGGGAAACTTTTGATGATGAAGGACCGTGATAGCAAGTGACATATGCTGGGTGAAAGATAGCCGGACTTATCGGGAGGATTTGCTGATTTTGAGAGATGGGGAAATTTGTTTTCTCCGTCTCTTATTTTTTTTCAAAAAAATGCTCGCAAACATACGTTGTTTGCGAGGGCGAAAGATGATGCAACATCATACTGGCGAGGGGACTCGAACCCCTGACTTCATGCTTCGGAGGCATGCACTCTATCCACTGAGCTACGCCAGCTCAAAATAATCATACTATATAAGTCAAGGAAGGGCAAGGGGTCTCGGCATTTAGGAAAAATTACTCATCCGCTCCCCTACAAGAAAAGAACGGCAGCAAGAAAATGTCCACATGCATCAACATTTTCTTGCTGCCTTTATTTCAAACACTCAACAACGCTGGCTCGTTAATACTGCCGTACAATTACGTACCCACGATCCCTACCACTACACCACCCGGCAGCATCAACGAGCCAGCAGTCGAGCAATTAAAGAGACCGAGACCGCCCCCCCACATGACTAGCGGCACCGGAGCAGTACCGCCAACGGCACCCATCCCCCTCTTCCACGCGCCCCCTCCATCCCCCAGCCAGCCCACATCACGTTCCTTCTCTCACTCCTCACCTCTCCATCTCCCGCGATAGCCGCCGTCCTCACCGGGTCCCGATCTTGCCTGGCAGCCTTCTCAGGAGTTTCACCCCTCCATGCTCCTCTTCCCGCTATCATCCTCTCCATTTCCCGATCTTTGAAAAAGTTTTATCGTTTCACCTATCTTTGTTCTACAAAGTGCATACAAATAATTTCTAATAGATATATTAACATGTTTTATTGCTGATGACAATAGTAAATCAATTACACTTCGTTCATTTATACTTGTATAACCACTGTAATAAAATGGACCGACAATGCCAGCATAAAAAAGCAATGCAACAGGAGCCATATCTCTGCTGCATTGCGAAAAGTTTGTAATAAAAGCGCCTACATGCCGATGAGTTCTGCTTTTTGAATGATATTCCTTAGGCTGCGAACAACCGCAACATCTATCATTTTGCCATCAATGGCGACGGCTCCTAAGCCGTTAGCGAGCGATTCGCTATAGGCGGCATCAAGCTTGCGGGCGTAAGCGACCTCCTCTTGCGAGGGCGAGAAGACTTGATTGGCAATGGTGATCTGGTTGGGATGGATGGCCCATTTGCCTACGAAGCCCAGCACCCGCGCCCGGACACATTCCCGACGATAGCCGTCTAGATCTTTAAAATCGGGAAAGGCTCCATCAATGGCGTCGATACCTGCCATTCGAGCGGCGATGGCGATTCTATTGCGCGCATAGTGCCAGGGGTCGCCTGGATATTCGTCAAGATGGCCCTCGATCACACGGCTATCCATGCCTTGCGATGCACTGTAGTCAGCTGGGCCAAAGATCAAGGCTTGCAGGCGCGGACTGGCAAGGGCAATTTCTTCAATATGGATAATCGCCTCCACCTCTTCAATCAACACCTCCAGTCCGATCCGGTTGGACAGCTTCAGACGCTTCTCTATTTGCGTCAGCAGCGTATCAACCCACCAGACTTCTCTAGCGGACTTGATTTTGGGAACGATGATAACGTCGATGTGTTCTCCGGCCTCCTCCACCACCGAAATAATGTCTTGATAAGCGTACTCGGTGTCCAGGGCATTGATGCGGTAGGCGCGCGTCTTCTTGCCCCAGTCCAGCGTTGTGAGCGCCTTGACGATTTTTGTTCTTGCCGCCACTTTTTCGTTGGGCGAGACCGAATCTTCAAGATCAAGAAATACAAGGTCGGCATTGCTGGCAGCGGCTTTTTCCATCATGCGTTCGCTGCTGGCCGGAGTCGATAATTCAGATCGTCTTAAGCGCATAGCGTTCCTTTCATAATTGCATACCCTTGCGGCGTTGCGCCATCTTCTCTTCCCAGGCACGCCGCTGGATGGCATCATAGGCTTGCGTTGGCACCATCACGCGCCGTTTGAAGGAGAGCACGGTCTCGCCACGCTGATTGTATGCGCCGGTCTCGACCGTCACTATGCCCCGATCAGGCTTGCTGTTCGATAGTTTTTTATCGAGCACCTTTGTCTCGGCATAGATGGTATCGCCGTGAAATGTCGGGCCGACGTGTTTGACGTTCTCAAATTCGAGATTGGCGATAGCCTTGCCGCTCACATCCTCAACCGTCATGCCCAGCACGATGCTAAAGACCAGCGTGCCCACAACGAGGCGCTGTTTGAACGGCGTATCTTCGGCATAGTTGGCGTCGATATGTAATGGGTGGTGATTCATTGTGAGCATGCAAAAGAGCGTATCGTCGTATTCGGTGATGGTACGACCGGGCCAGTGCTTATAAATCGCGCCGACCTCAAATTCTTCAAAACAACGACCAAATTGCATCGTTGACCCCTCTCTATTCGAGCTTATATTGCTGCAATAGCTGGCGAGCGATAATCAGGCGCTGGATCTCGCTGGTCCCTTCGCCAACCAGCATAAAGGGAGCGTCGCGATAGTACCGCTCGACGTTGAAATCTTTCGTATAGCCGAAGCCACCGTGAATGCGCATAGCATCGAGGGTCACTTCCTGACACATCTCTGAGGCAAAAAGCTTGGCCATTCCAGCTTCCAGGTCGCAACGCTCTCCGCGATCTTTCTTCGTGGCTGCCTTCTGTAGGAGCAGGCGAGCGGCCTCGATCTTCGTTGCCATATCGGCCAGCTTGATCTGGATGGCTTGATGCTGGGCGATGGGTTTGCCAAAGGTGACACGTTGCTGCGCGTATTTGATCGAGTCGTTAAAAGCGGCCTGGGCGATGCCGATGGCGCGAGCCGCGACGTTGATGCGTCCCACTTCCAGGCCGCCCATTGCGTGTTTGAAGCCCTCGCCTTCTTTGCCACCGAGCAGGTTAGCGGCGGGAACGCGTGCCTGCTCAAAGATCAGCTCGGCAGTATCGACGCCCTTATAACCCAGCTTCTCAAAGGAGCGTCCAACGCTCAAACCGGACGTACCCTTCTCGACGAGAAATAAGCTCATGCCCCGGTGAGGGGGACGGGCAGCGGGATCGGTACGCGTCAGGACGGCGAAAATACTGGCATTGACGCCATTGGTGACCCAGAGTTTGGAGCCGTTGAGCAGATAATCGTTGCCATCACGGACAGCCGTCATCGTAATGGCCTGCACGTCGCTACCTGCGTCCGCCTCCGAGAGGCAAAGGCCGCCGCGTTTATCGCCCTCGGCCATGACCGGCAAAAAACGACGGCGCTGCTCCTCCGTGCCAAAAGTGTTAATCGTGTGGGCCACCAGCACATGGGTATTGACGATGCCACTCAGGCTCATCCAGCCGCGCGACAATTCCTCCACGATCTGCACGTAGGTGGCGAAATCGAAGCCGAGGCCGCCATAGGCTTCGGGAATGGTTGCGCCGAATACGCCCAGTTCCTTGAGCTTGTTAACCAGGTCAACGGGATAGGTATCGTGCTTTTCCAGATCGTGCGCTACGGGGATCACTTCGCGGTCCACGAAGCGGCGAACCTCTGCGACGACCATCTGCTTCTCAGTATCGGAGGTGGTATCCAAATATGCTTCCCTTCCTGCTGGACTAACGCTGTTTCGTGCTATTTATGCACAAGCTGGTCGGTGTGTTGCAAAATGAAGTGCTTAAAGGCACGGGCCGTGGCGGAAAGATTTTTATCTTTTAAATGCACCAGCCGCCACTGTCGCATAATCGGAAACCCTTCGACATCGAGAATGACCAGACGATTGGTTTCCAGCTCCATATCGAGCGCGACACGCGAGATCAGTGCAATGCCCAGCCCTGATGCAACTCCTTGCTTGATAGCACTATTATTCCCTACCTGCATGCTTACCTGCAAGGGCAGACCGGCTTCCTGGAAGGCGCTTTCGAGTGCGCTACGCGTGCCTGAGCCGACTTCGCGCAAAAGAAAATGCTCGCGTGCCAGCTCGGCAAAAGGAACTTTGATGCAACCAGCAAGGCGATGGGTGGGAGGAGCCACGAGTACGAGATCGTTAGGGGCGAAAGGGGCAACGAAGACAGGAACCTCGGTTGGGATCTTGCCCATGATGACCATATCGATCCGGTTATTCACCAGGGCATCGACCAGGTACCCGCGATTGACCACCTCCAGCGTTATCTCGACATCAGGATAGAGCTGATGAAAGTTTCCCAGCAGTTTCGGCACCACATAGGTTCCTACGGTCGTATCCGCGCCCACGCTCAGACGCCCGTGATAGGGACTGCGTAAGGCCTCCATCGTCTCTATCGTTTCATCGATGAGGGTAAATATTTTCTGACTATAAAGATAAAGTTCCTCACCCGCCTGCGTAAGATGGGTTTTGCGCCCGATTTTATCGAAAAGCTTAATGCCCATCGACTCCTCAAGCTGGCGAATCTGGGCCGATACGGCTGGCTGGCTAAAATGCAACTCTTCAGCCGCCCGCACATAACTACAGTATTTTGCGACTGTCTGGAAGGTCGCAAGCTGGTGCAAATTAATGTTACGCATCAGGTTCCCCCTGAGAAAGAGACATAACCAATATATTATATATTACAAAGGAGGGTTGCACTGATTGGCTGCAAAGAAGGCTAACTTTGCTCAGGCGGGTGGTTATGAGCACTGGGACAAAAATTCCTGGGAAAATCGTTCCATATCTGGCTTCTTCCATCGACGGCTGTAAATTGGAGGGAGCAAAGGAGCGGCTCGGCCCAATTTGTCACACACTCAAGCGTTTTGCGAGAGTGGAAGAAGGCTAAAGGCGAGACCTTGCCACCTGCTATCACCATTTTCCAGGAGTCGGCGATTGCTTCTGGCGATCTTCCCGAAGCACTGGAGTGCAGCACGATCATTCAACTCGGAAATATCACGGTCGAGATGTTCAGAGAGCAGTTCGGACAGCAGGACGCGAGCCGTCTCGCGATCCCAAAAAGCCGCGTTCAGTTCGCCGTTGCCGAAAAGTGAATAGCGATGCAGGTTACACGAGCCGACGGTGCCCCATGCTCCATCGACGAGCATGAGTTTGGCGTGAATCCAGACCGGGTTCCGCTTGCCATCGTCGCTGAGTCCTGCAATGCCCGCTAAAGTGAAATGGTCGAAGGCGGCAAGATCCGTCAATGCGGGAGGGATGGTTCCTTCTGCTGGCACCACTGCGACTATTTCCACCCCACGCAGCAACGCCTGGCGCAAACACTCGATAATCTCCGCAATGGCGACAGACTGATTCTCGATATAAATGGAACGGCGAGCCGCACGTATCGCCGCACGATACTGATCGAAATTCGAGCGTTCGCCTGCTTCAATAGGATAGACGACTCCCAGAGGCGTGGCATGCCCGTTGGAATACCGACCGCTATGGATCGTCCGTTGAATTTGAACGATGGCGTTTCCTTTTCGGTCAGGGACACTCGTCGGAAACGGGAGATCGGATTCGCTGCCCGCGCCCCATCGACCATCGGGAAGGAGTCGCTCACTTGCTTCGTTCCAGCGCTGGACAAAATTATGATGGACATCGACCGCCGAAGGCCCCGCCAGCTCCACATATACATCATGATTTTGCCCTTTCCCACGATGGCCGGGTGCCACCACGGAATGGGGATTGAGATTGATCCCTCCAAGAAACACGATCTCCTGTTCAGTCCCTGCGTCAATCAGCCAACTTTTCTGATGCTGACAGTATCCAGGTTGGGCTCGATCCCAGCGGATGAGTATGGGCGAAGCGCTTGTTCGAAGCGTATCAAACTGTTCAGGTGCCCCCCAGAACGCATTCGTTTTCAGGTATTCCGTTTCAGGGTCGGGACGCCAGAAAATGATGCGAACATCGATACCTCTTTCGGCAGCGCGATTCAGGACATCGAGGGGTGTGCCTCTTCCGTCTGGCATCTGGCATGCTGCCCATAAGAACGTGACCGTCACCCAAACGCTGCTCTTTGCCGCTTCAATCGCCTTGCACACGCGACGGAATGCAGGCTCCCCGTCGATGAGCGGTCGAATGACGTTGCCGGAACGGATGGGATATGACGCTGTGAGAGCGTGAGGGATGGCAAAATCGCTCTCATTCAAATCTCTTCTCACTTGTTCTTTCTCCCAACAGGGGTTTATCCTCAAACGTGTAGCCAATGGCAAACGGCGCATGTTGCGGGTGCGGCAGTCAACAGGTCGTGGCAAACTGTTTTGAACAGATCAATGCCCTGTACTTCCGGTGCGCGCATTCGCATCCCTGCCGATCTGATGATACATCCGTCTCCTGCCTTCCAACGATACGATCTGGTATTGGACTTTCTTTCTCCCAGCAGAAATTATATTCAAGATTATATCATCCCGCCCCAGGGCAAGCGCGAGGCCCCCACCCAATCCCCGCGCCCCCCCTTGCCCCTACCGTTCCCCTCGGCCTCGCACCATCACCAAAAACATCATCATAGAACGGGCTCGGTGACGGTCGGACGAATGCTGGTAGGGGCAAGGGGCCGGGTGTGAGTGGATGCAGGGGCCTCGCGCTTGCCCTGACGACTTCTTTTGGGGTTGTTACCCGGAGCATGGCTGTATTTGTATCATTGTTATAGCATCTTGTACAATAAGGGTGATATAATACTGTATATTAATTGATATATAAAGGATGAGCTAATGATGTCGCTGTTCAGGGGTAGTGTGCAGCCGGAGCAACAGGCCCCCAAAGGCTCCGTTGAAAAAGAAACCAGAGTATTGCCGGAAACTGCGTGGCAGGGAGAGCCGATGCCTACGGGCGTTCCTCCTCTAGAGACGGTTGTGGTCACGATTTCGCGCCAATTTGGCAGTGGCGGAGCTGCTATCGCTCGCTTAGTGGCGCAAAAGAGTGGGTTGCAGTATGTTGATTATGAGATTATTAATGAGGTGGCGCGACGGTTGGGGGTCGATGTCGAGCAGGCCGCTCGCCAGGATGAGCAGACGGCAGGCATGGTTGGGCACCTGCTTGAGGCGGTTAGAGCTAGCAATCCGTTCAATGTCGGCTATAACACGTTGCTTCAACCGACTCCCATGCTGACGCAATCGAGAGAACAGGCGTATCTACAATTGACGCAACGGGTCATCCTGGAAGCAGCTTCTCAGGGAAACGCTGTGATTGTCGGTCGTGGTTCACAGTTTTTGTTGCACGGTGTCCCTCGCACGTTGCATATCTCCATTTTCTCCCCTCTTCCTCAGCGCGTTGAGAACATTATGCAGCGTTTGCGTCTCGACCACGCTCAGGCAGCCCGGCTGGTGGAGCAGCGCGATTACGAGCATCAGAGCTACCTGCGCCGCCATTATGGTTCAGATGGGCACCAACCTGACCTCTATCACCTGCTGATTAACACCGGAATCTTCTCTTTCGAGTTGGCAGCAGACTTTATCGGTCAGGCGCTTCCTGTGGTCAAAGTATTTAAGTGAGGGGAGAACTTAATACTCTTCTGCTTGTAAGAATAGGAAAAGAGGAGCTTGCACTCCGAAAAGCTTGACAGCACGGCTTCTTCAGGTTATACTTAGTGTATATAATACACTAAGTATATTTGTTACTGTGAAGGAGTTGGCGATGGCACTGATTGAATACTTTAAATCCGAACCTACCGAATATATCCTGGCTTACTCGAATGGCAAAATTGCTCGTCAGGGGGCGGGCCTGGCTTTTTGGTACTGGCGACCGAGCACCTCAATTGTAATGGTGCCAATCTCGACGGTCGATGCGCTCTTCGTTTTTAATGAGACCACCGGCAATTTCCAGGCTGTTACTTTGCAGGGGCAGATTACTTATCGCATTACCGAACCCGAAACGATCTCCAGGTTGCTCAACTTTACGATTCATCCACGTACGCGCCAATACACATCAGAAGATCCCGCCAAGTTAAATCAGCGTATCGTGAATATTGTGCAGATGCATACCCGCAACGAACTGCGGCAACTCTCGCTAGAAGATGCTTTGCATAGCTCAGAGCGTCTGGCACGTACCGTTCAGGCCCAGCTTCAGGAAGAGCAGGCCCTTGCGACGATGGGCGTAACTTGCGTCAGCCTCTTTTTTACTACGATCAAGGCTACGCCCGAAATGACCAAAGCTTTGGAAGCTGAGTATCGCGAAGCTTTGCAGAAGCGTGCTGATCAAGCCATCTACTCGCGCCGGGCCGACGCTGTGGAGCAGGAGCGCAAAATCAAGCAGAACGAACTCTCGACCGCAGTTGATCTTGAGCAGCGCCGTCAGGAACTGGTAAACCTGCAAGGCGAGAATGCACGCAAGCTGGCTGAGTTTGAGGCCGAAGCGACGCGTATCCATCTGACGCCTTACCAGGCTCTGGAAGCGCAATTGTTGCTCGCGCTCGCCTTCCGCGATTTCGCGACCAATGCCAATAAGATCGGCAATCTGACGATTACATCGGAGATCCTCGAACAACTGCTGACGGCAGGCAAGAAATAAGCGAAAGGAAGCAGACGATGTTCGAGATCGAGAGGATCGTGGTGGTCACGAAAAAGACATCGCTGGGGGAACTGGTCAATCGCATGAACTCGAAGTCGCAGGCCAAGTTCTACCTGGAGCAAAACCAGATTTCGTTTTCAGAATACGAGCAGAGCGATGTGCAATACCAGCAGGCCATCCAGGTGATTAGACAGCGCCTGCCGCGTACTATCAAGCAGCAGTTTATTGATCGTGACTTTCTTCCCACGTACCAGTTCGGTGAGCACGACCTTGTGCTCACCGTTGGCCCCGACGGGCTGGTCATCAATACCGCCAAGTACCTGACCACGCAGCCAATTCTTGCCATCAACCCTGACCCCAGGCGCATCGATGGTATATTGATCCCGTTTACCTTTAATGAGATCGGTCCCTGGCTTGAGCGCACGCTCAAAGGAGATGTGCAGGTCGCACGCATCTCAATGGTTAAGGCCACGCTCAACGATGGGCAGGTACTTTATGGCGTCAACGATCTGTTCATCGGGCCGCGCAGTCACGGCTCGGCTCGCTATCTGCTGGAATTCGCGGGCCGACGAGAGCAGCAAAGTTCGAGCGGCATCATCGTCTCGACTGGCGCGGGCTGCACCGGCTGGCTACGTTCGATTACGCTGGGCGCGTGGCACGTCGCGCATTACTTTGGCGCAGGTGGGGATAAGCCGCCCGATTTAGAGGATATCGAGTTGGGCTGGGAATCCGACCGCTTGTGGTTTACGGTGCGCGAGCCGTTCCAATCCAGAACATCGCAGGCCAGTATCGTCTTCGGACAGATTGCTCCTCAACAGGAGCTGGTCATCACCTCGCATATGCCCGATTATGGCGTGATTTTCAGTGACGGTATCGAAAGCGATTACCTCGCCTTCAACTCCGGTTATATTACCCGCGTGGGGTTGGCCGAACGCAAGGCGCATTTGATTGTGCGCCATTAAGCAGCTTCAACCAGCGAGGGCACGAATAAATTGCAAACTTTTCTGGATACGTGCGACCTCGACCCCTCCCTGGTGGTCGATTGCTCGTGCTTCCAGGCTCAGTGCGCCGTCAAAGCCCATCGCTCTCAATTGCTGCGTAAAGCGTCTGAAATCGATCCGTCCCTCACCTGGATGGAGATAGCGTCTCTCCTCCTGCGGATGATGATCTTTTAAGTGTACATGGCGTACCAGCCCTGTTTGCCAGAGCCAGGAGGCGGCAAAAACGGCGTCGAGCTGGGCATGGAAAGACAGAAATTCCGTGTCCAGCGCCACACGCGAGCGAGCATCATGCTCAAAGGCTCGCTTGACATTGGAGAGCGGATCGGTATATGTGCAAGGAATAGTCTCGATGGCAAGCTCCAGCCCATGCTGATCCGCGATATCCAGGCAGCGAGCTAGCGGCTGCAAGTTATGCTCCAGATGGCGGTCAGCATGTGGTAGCCCCCATAAATGGAGCACTACCAGATGCGCCCCTATCTGTTGCGCGAAAATACAATTCTGCTCAAAGCGGAGAACTCCTTGCTCTTGCTCGCCTGCATCACTACTGCCAAAGACCTCGCCAACGCTTTTCTCGGCGTGAAGAGCCGGAAAATGCAGCCCGCAGGATTGCAAAGCTCGAATAACGCTTTCTTGCTGAGCATACCAACGGGGA
This sequence comes from Ktedonobacteraceae bacterium, assembly GCA_035764225.1. Lineage (GTDB taxonomy): Bacteria > Chloroflexota > Ktedonobacteria > Ktedonobacterales > Ktedonobacteraceae > DASRHT01. The sequence continues at coordinate 1,293 of DASTZT010000530.1, read as the reverse complement.
TAGAAAATGACTTCAAAGCCGTCCGCGTCAAACTTAGGACCATACAGCAAAATAGCCTCGTGGCTGAGTGGATCGGAACTGCGCGTAAAGACTCCGGTTGAACAAAGCACCTGCATTTTTCTCATGACTCCCTTGATTACGATCAATGAAGAGATTTGTCTTTACACATTATGGTAACATGTGCCTTTGGTTGGTCGTCTTCGTCAAATGACAATCAATGACGCGTTCTTTGGGTGAGGAGGCGAAGGAATTTGCCTTTTCTATCAATACGGAGGAGCAGTTTTCTGAGGGCCTCTTTTCTCTTTTCTTGTTGAATTCTCCCAGTTTTTTCCCAACGCATAATATATTGCTTATGGCGAACTGACCGTTTTTGCACGACATGTTCTGCAATAAATTTCTGTCCTATCGGCACACCATATCTCTCACACAAAATGGCCGCATTATTGAGATGATAACCGACGGTGACGAGTCCAACATACTTGTATCCCCTGGCTTTAACTATTTTTGCCACCTCTTCGGCGTTTCCAGCCGTATCAATAGAGTTTTTGTGTTCCTCTAAAATGATATGGTTCCTGGGAATTTGAGGGAAATGGAGGAGTAAATAGTTTTTCATTGCCCGCGCTTCTGAGGGAGGACCGGAGGTTTCACCACTTGAACAAATAATATCCATGCCGGGTTGATAGAGCATACCACACGCTAGCACATTGATCCGCGTTTCGTGGCTCAAGTGAAAATTGTCTTTCCTGATTACTCTGGGACTTGACCCTATTCCTATGTTTTTGCCAAGAACAACAAGCACGCTATGATGTGCTATGTCGTCATCTCTTTTTCTCATCAATTAAAAACCCTCGTCATTTGAAGTGAAAAGGCGGCGACTCTCCAGGCAATCCATGTCTCTCTCTCCTAAAGTATAACGTCTCTGTTTCACTATAAGGACGAGAGGGAGAAAATAGTCACGTCAAATAGAGAGAAATGGGTTGTTTATAGTTCCTATGCCGAAGTTGCTGCTAAAGTTCCTCCTCGTAGTGTAATGCAAAATGTTCCAATAATGATCGATGAATAAAGATGTAGCCTCCACCAACTTTATGTAGGAGAATACGTTCGGCTGCATAATTTAGAAACCTGGGGTAATTCCGGGGAGCCACCCTGGTTTGCCAGAGAAGAAAGCGGAGAAGGATGTGTTTAGTGCAAGCTTCACCACCAAAGATCAACCCGGCACTTAACGCGGCGCTTAATCCCACGATCCCGCCAACACTCAGTCCTCCACTAAGTCCCATGATCCCGATAGCAGTT
>DASTZT010000529.1:0-4931 GCA_035764225.1 Ktedonobacteraceae bacterium | reverse complement strand
TTTTCTCATAAAAACGCAACTGTTTGCTGTGACAATCTCCTGCTCCTTGCAAGCGGGGACGGACAACCAGCACTTCTGCTACGATGAGCAGAACCGGCTGACTTCGGCCAGTGCCAATGGCACCGCTTCCTGTAGCTCCTTCACGGCGGGAACGCTGGCAATATCAAAAGAATGAGAGGCAAGGCAAGATAGCAATGATGTACGAAATTTTACCAACTGGAACGCTCGCAACGCTTCTGCAGACCTATAAAGAAGTAAGAAGGAAGATCGATTATGTACTCATTGGAGGCAGTTCTCCTGAGAAGTTTCCTGACCCTCTTGCTTTCCATAAAGCTGCTGCATAACCCCCACGAATACCAACGTTCCTGTCTTCCTACTAAGCTCAACTCTTGACTAGGACAGATGTTTGCTTATACCATATATAAAGTACGATTTTTATCGAGTAATGCTCCCTGCCGGGTGCCCGTCATCGGGAGGTATAGGCGCGCAATGAAGCTTTACAATACATTGACCAGGAGCGTGGAAGAGATCGTTCCCCTGGAAGCAAAGAAGATTAGGATGTATTCCTGTGGCCCCACCGTCTACCGCTATATTCACATTGGCAATTTACGCACCTTCACGATGGCAGATTGGATTCGGCGCGTTTTCGAATATCGCGGTTTCGAGGTGCTACACGTCAAAAATATTACCGATGTCGGACATATGCGGCTGGAAGCGGTGGATCGCGGCGAAGATAAGATGATTACCCAGGCTCGCAAAGAAGGTAAAACGTCGGCCCAGATTGCTCAGTTCTATACCGATGCCTTTCATGAAGATGAGGCCGCCCTCAATATCCTGCCTGCGAGCGTCTTTCCGCGTGCAACCCGGCATATTCCTGAAATGATTGCCATTATCGAGGGCCTGCTGGCAAAGGGGTTTGCCTACGAGATTCATGGCTATGTCTACTACGATATCAAACGCTTTCCTGGGTATGGCAAGCTATCGGGCAATCTGCTGGAAAATATGCTGGCAGGCGTGCGTGAAGGTGTGGATACGGATCGCCATAACCCGGAGGATTTTCCTTTGTGGAAGCCTGCCGAGCCTAATCGCGAGATGGCCTGGGATAGTCCCTGGGGCCGTGGCTTCCCCGGCTGGCATATCGAGTGCTCGGCGATGGCGATGAAGTACCTGGGCGAGCAGTTCGATCTGCATACCGGCGGTGTGGATAATATCTTTCCTCATCATGAGGATGAGCTTGCTCAGAGCGAGGGATTTACTGGTCGCCAGTTTGTCAATTACTGGGTGCATGCGCAACACCTGCTGGCGGATGGGCAAAAGATGGCCAAATCTACCGGCAATGCCTATACGCGAGCGGAGATTGAGGCGCGCGGTTTCGATCCAATGGCCTTGCGCTACTTCTATACCACCGCGCTCTATCGCAGCCGGGTCAACTTTACGTTTGGGGCGTTGCAGGCCGCTCAGACCTCGTTGGACCGTTTACGCGATCTGGCCTATCAACTGCTCTCGCAAGCTGATAAAGAGGCGGCTTTTTCAGAGGAGCCGCTGGAACACGATCCCTGGCAGGAGCGATTTTTGAGCGAGGTTGAGCACGATCTGAATATGCCGCGTGCAATGGCCGTCGTCTGGAAGATGTTACGTTCTCACGAACTGGAGCCTGCCAGACGGATACGCCTGCTGCTCGACTTTGACCGCATTCTGGGCTTGAACCTGAAGCACTATTTGCAGAGCGAACTGCCTGAGAAGAAGTTGGAACCTCGAACCTATCTAGCAGCCGTGCCCGTTGAGCTTGCCGATAGGGTGCATGAGCGTGAGGAGCTACGGCGTCACGCTGATTACGCACAGGCCGATCAGCTTCGTCAGGTGGTGAGTGCAGCTGGGTATGCGATTAGGGATACGCCACGAGGTTCGCTAGTTTTGCCGCGCCGCCCGGAAGACGAATTTACGGTGCTATCGCGTTCTACCGATGCCCCCAACAATACGAAAACGCCCGATCTCTACGAGTTTTCGGTCAACTTGCTGGCGCACAATAGCCGCAATGACCTTGAGCGTTGTATCCAGAGCATTTGTCGCCACACCAATCAGCGCCAGATCGAGCTGGTTATCATTGATAACGGCTCGACCGATGATACCCTATCATATCTGCAACAATTGGCCCGCAAAGGGGGGCTGGTCGCGGCACAAGGACAGCCAATCGGCTTGCAGGTGCTCTTTGCCGATCACAATCTCGGCTTCGCTGCCGGGCGCAATGCCACTATGCGCTGTAGCCGGGGACGCTATATCGTTCTGATGGATACCTCCATAGAGGTGGACGGGGATATCTGGGAGCCGTTAGCCGCTGCGCTGGCTGATCGCACCATTGGGCTGGTCGGGCCGTATGCTCTGGTAACGCAGGATCTGCGCGAGTTTCAAGAAGCTGCCGGGCTGGATGCCGATGCGATTGAAGGTTACTTGATGGGTTTCCGACGGGAACTGCTGCCGGAAGTAGGCTGGATCGATGAGAAGTTCCGTTTCTATCGCTTAATGGATATCTACTTTAGCTTCTTCTTCAAAACCTCCGGTTATCGCGTCTTGCGGTCTTCCCTCATTGCTGAGCGTATCATCAAGCACCAGCATAGGGAATGGTACAGCTTGAGCGAAGACGAGCAAGCGACGAAAAGTAAGAAGAATTACGATATCTTCCGTGACCGTTGGCATCATGGAGAGAGTCTGCTGGTCGCGAACTACAACCCGGCAAACCTGTGGCGTGGTCACGATCATCCCTATCATCTTGAGGGGACGCACACCCATTCTGCCAGTGAGATACCACCACCTGGTACTATGCATACCCATGTTCATCAACACTGGCCTGACCATTCGCATGAGCACCCGCACTATCATGACCTCAGGTGATAGTCGTCTACTCTTGACGCTCTGTAATGCCTTGAACATCCCTATAGCAGATCTGTGCGTGTACAATAGGGATGTAGCTTACTGTCTTTTTTGTAGAACCCGGCGTGGGTGCCGGGATTAGGAGTTGTGTTTGTTATGGTTGAGGTTGAAGGCTTGCTCGTTATCTCCTCCCCTGAGCAGCTATCCTATCTGTGGCAGCATCGAGTAGTTGTGCTGAATGGCGATGTAGGGCCGATCAATACCGAGCAGGAGCAATCGTTGTGTGCGTTTGTGAGGAATGGCGGTGGGCTGGTATGTCTTGGCGATGCGGTAGAGGCGTATCATGAGTATGAGCTGTTTGGCGAAGTGCTGGGACATGTCTATGGGAGCTGTAAACCAAAGTGCGAGGTGATTGCCCGCGTTGCCCCTGCCGATCACTATATGACGCGTCGGGTCGATCCGTCTTTTGCTGTAGTTGAAAGTCTCTATTTGTTGCATGCTGTGCCGCCCGATGCGGAAATAATATGGCGCACCTCGTGGCATTACAACCCCTTGACGCTGGCGTATACGCGTCGTTATGGGCGCGGGCGCGTCTTTTGTACAACGCTCGGTTCTACTATCGAGACGCAGCAACTGCCAGCTTTTCAGCAAATGGTGGAGCGGGCCGTGCGTTATGTGGCAGGAGCGGCAGAGGAAGAGCGCCCGGCCAATGTGGCGATGATTGGTTATGGCGCGATTGGCTTTGAGCATGGCACTGCGATCAATCATGTCCCCGGACTGCATTACACTCTGGTCTGTGATCGTAATGAGGAACGCTTGAAGCTGGCGGAGCAGGCGTTTCCCGGCGTACGCACCTGCACCGATCTTGCTCAGGTAGCTGAAGATCCGAGTATTGACGTGGTGATTGTTTCCACTCCACCCAATACCCATGCCGCTATTACAATGCAGATGCTGCAAGCGGGTAAGCATGTCGTTTCCGAAAAACCTTTTTGTTTAACCACAGCCGAAGCCGATGCCATGATCCAGCTGGCAAAGGAACAGCAGCGCGTATTGACGGTTTACCAGTGCCGACGCTGGGACCCCGATTATCTTGCCATTCAGCAAGTATTGCAGCGCGATGTGATCGGCAACGTTTTTCATATCGAGACATTTATCGGTGGCTATGGGCATCCCTGTGACTTCTGGCACTCGCACGAGCCTGTTTCGGGAGGGGTGTTCTATGATTGGGGTTCGCATTACCTGGACTGGATTCTCAATCTGATCCCCGATCCTGTAGAGAGCGTGCGCGGCGTTGAGCATAAACGTGTCTGGCATGATGTCACCAATGCCGATCAGTCAAGCGTCTATTTGCGCTTTGCGGGTGGTCAGGAGGCCGAGTTTATGCATTCTGATATCGCGGCGGCTATGAAACCGAAGTGGTATATTCTGGGTGAGCGCGGGGCCATTGTCGGGCATTGGCGGCGTGAAACCGTCAAGACGCGGCGCTGGTCCGGCGATTTGATCGAGGAGCGTCTGGCCCCTTCCGAAGCTCTGCCAGACTTGCATGTCTTCACGCGCGAAGCAGGGGATATCGTGCATGAACAACGCCTGACCCTGCCCGCTGTGCCGTTATATGCCTTCCACCGCAATCTTGCCAATCATCTGCATAATGGCGAAACTCTCGCCGTGCCCCCTGAAGAATCGCGGCGTAACATCATCGTCATGCAAGCTGCTAAACAATCAGCCGAGCGCGGCGGCGAAACCATCAAAATCGATTGCTAACCCATCTTCGGCAAATCGGGAGAGAAAGAACATGCCTTCCCAAACAGGGCAAGGCGTGCTTGCCCTGTTTCCTGGCGAAGCAATCGAGAGGGCTTGAAAAATAGCGACTTTTAACGCATACTGTCTTTATAGGGATAGTTACGATATTACCTCGCAAGAATCTATCCAGGATCTGTCCAGGTAGTTCAGGAATTATGCTCCGCTACCTGCTTACGCATTCCCACTGCCCCCTTGCGACGAGAGGAGGTGACAAGACCACAGATACTGTCTTACAGCGTGCCTGCGAGTATCTCCATCTGCCT
>DASTZT010000528.1:0-8352 GCA_035764225.1 Ktedonobacteraceae bacterium | reverse complement strand
GAAGAGGCCGACAATCCTGTGCCGCTGCAGCGCATCGCCTTGCCGGGGACGGCAGAGCTGACAAGCCAGTTTGAGGCTGCCATGCTTGACGGCGTGACCGTCGTCCGTGGCGAGGCACTTGTCGAGGATGACACTGGCTGGATAGGAAGGCTCTACCGGGCGTGGCCCACCTCGTCGCAGCCACACACAATCACCGCTATTCCCTACTACGCCTGGGATAACCGCCAGCCGGGAGAAATGCGCGTCTGGATACGCGAACGTCCGTAACGCGACTGTCGGTGTGCAAACGCCGACGGCTGGACGGATATAGCCGCTCAGTCCTGGCGTATTGCCTGGCGGCGGTGCCAGTCCTCAGCGAACAGGTTAAAGAAGATCTTTTGCTGAGGATGCTCGCGCAGCACCTCTTCGTCGAGCTTCACGCCCAATCCTGGCCCCTGCGGGAGCGCGAAGTAGCCGTCCTGAACTTCCGGGTTGCCGGGAGCTGAGGCCTTCACCCAATCTTCGGCGAAATCATTGAAATGCTCGAGAATCTTAAAGTTGGGGGTGGAGGCAGCGAAGTGGAGGGCCGCCGCCGTCGAAACTGGCCCCCCGACATTATGCGGCGCGACCAGGATATAGTACGCTTCGGCCCAGGCCGCCAGCTTTTTCGTTTCGAGGAGGCCGCCAAAATGGGTGATGTCGGGCTGGATGATGTCGGCGGCCTGTAGTTCAAAGAGCTGCCGGTAATCGTAGCGTGTGTGGATGCGCTCTCCAGTCGCTATGGGGATGGCAATCTTCTCGGAAGCCTTCTTCAAGGCTGCCAGATTCTCTGGGGGTACAGGCTCCTCAACCCAGGATGGTTTGAACGCTTCCAGCTCACGGGCTAGCTCTATAGCGGTGGCCGGATTGAACCGCCCGTGCATTTCCACCAGTATATCCACATCAGGTCCGACCGCATCGCGCACCGCTTCCACGAGGGCTATCGAACGCATCTTCTCAGCGTGCTCCAGTTCATAGAAGCCTGCGCCAAATGGGTCCAGCTTGAGGGCCCGATATCCTTTCGCGATGACTCTGCTGGCAGCATCATGAAACTCCTGCGCAGTGCGCTCGACGGTATACCAACCGTTAGCATAGGCTTTGATCTTGTCCTGGACCACCCCGCCAAGCAGCTTATAGACCGGTTGCCCCAAAGCCTGGCCCATAATATCCCAACAGGCTATCTCGATGGTGGCAATGGCGGACATGGCAATCTCGCCCGAACGTGCGAAGTCGTTGCGATACATGCGCTGGACAAGGCTTTCGATCTCGAAGGGATCGTGTCCAAGCACATGGTTGGGGACAGCTTCGGCGAGATAGCCACGCAGGGCATCTGTATGGTTGAGCATACGGACCTCGCCTACACCAACCAAGCCTTCGTCTGTGACGACCTGGACGAAGGTCAGGTTACGCCAGGCTGTTCCGAGTACAGCGATTTTGACATCGACGATTTTCATGCATGCTCTCCTTTCCCCTCTTGCGCGACCGGGATAGCCAGTCCTTGTGCGCCAGCTTGAGACTGAATGGTCTCTGGATAGTAGCGCGCGAGCAGGTCCAGGCCGATGCGGGCGCGGCGCACACGCTCCCGACTCAGTGCTATTGAGACGTGTTCAAGGTGTTTGCCAACCGGGTAGATGTTGGGTGCATTGCGTAGGCCAAATTTGAGATAGACTGGGGCAGCGATACGCACCAGTTCGGCGATCTCGTACAGGCGCACAAAGCCGCCCAGATCGTCGGGTGCCTCGACATAGATATCAAGAGGTATATCGACCGCTTGACGAATGGCGGCAATGTGGCTTCCATCAGCTTCCATCTCCTTTCACAAAGGTGAAGCGCCGACCAGGGGCGGGAATGAGGCATGCCTGCCCTGAGTGGCTGGTCTGCATATAATCGATCAGCGCTCCTGGTCGCCCCTGATTGGCCGCAAACATGTCATAGTGAATCGGTACGAGGAGCTTCACGCCAGCTGCCGCTGCGAGGTCGGCAGCTTCGCGCTCGTCCATATTGCCCACTATATCTCGCTGCTCGCGGAAATAGCTGCGGCCATTGATGGGCAAGAACGCGACATCGATCTCTTGCTCGCGCAGGCGCTCTACCAGGCCATCGTAGATGACTGTGTCGCCAGCATGATAGATGCGCACTCCTGCGATTTGCAGGATATAGCCCAGGTAACGGTAGAGGTTTTTCCCGTTGTGCTCGACGAAATCGAAGCTATAGTGTGCAGGGGGAGCTTTCAGCCCGTGACTGGCTGGCACTGCAAGCAGGGTGATTGCTCCCAGGTGCAGCACCTCACCGGGCTGCGTACCGAGGACACGTTCGGCAGAGATACCCAGCGCCGTTACCTGTTCGACCATATGCAGCGGAACGATAAAGCGTGCCTGTGGCGCTGCCTGTGCCATGCCGGGCAGCGTCTGCGGGTCGAAATGATCGACATGCTCATGCGTACAGAGGACGTAGTCGGCAGAAGCTGCCTCTGGGGTAATGAGGGGCGGGGCCAAGCGGCCAGGATACTCAGAAAGGAAGGGGTCGATGTAGACGGTCGTGTCGGCAGCACGCAGCACGATGCTCGCCTGCCCTAACCACCACATTGCAACAGCCTGTGGTGGCGGTTGGGTAGTAGCGATATCGAGGGCGACATCTCGCGTATTAGCAGCTTCCATCTATTACCTCCCGTTCTCATCATGAACCAACAACACCTTGAGCGCTCCCTGGTGACGGGTCATCATGGTCTTGAGGGCTGTCTCGTAGTCAGGCAAGGCGAAACGATGCGTAATCAGTGGAGCGAGCCGCAACAGGCCTGCGTCGAAGAGTCGCACTGCATAGGTCCAGGCTGCGGAAGAAGCCCCAAAAACGCCCAGAACCGTCAGGTGCTTCAGAACAAAGATATCACTCTCAAGGCTCAAATGAACACCTGCCCCGGCGATACCCTCCAGCAGGACGGTTCCCCCTCGCTTAGCCAAACGGATCGCCAGTTCAACCCCTGTGGCTCGGCTCCCTCCCTCGAAGACCAGATCTGCACCGCGTTCCTGAGTCAGAGCATCGATCAATTGAAGAGGATCATCTCGCTTGCTATTGATCGTATGGGTAGCACCCAGCCTCCGCCCCATATCCAGACGCTCATCATGAGCACCTATCAGTACGAGGGCTGCAGGGCTGAAGAGGCGAGCTATCTGCACGGCTAGCAAACCGATAGTTCCATCACCTATCACAACTACTATCTGACCAGCGCGGGGTTCAACCTGTAAAAAAGCCTGAGCTACAACCGCAGTTGGCTCTAAGAGCGCTGCTTCCTGAAATGAAGCATGAGCGGGAAGTGCATGAATCTGTCGTGCCGGGACGACCACGTACTCGGCCAAGCCGCCCGGACGGGTAAAGCCAATTTCGTCGTAGCCCGACTGGCAGAGATTCGTCAGGCCGTTACGGCAATTCCAGCAAGTGCCGCAAGATAGGAAGCCCTCAACAACGACCCTATCGCCGAGAGCAAGTCCGTGTTCCCCCTCGCCAAGCGCAGCCACTTCTCCTGACCACTCGTGACCTGGTATGAGCGGGTAACGATAAAATCCCTCTGGCCTGGTGCCCTGGTAAAGCTCCACGTCGCTGCCGCAGATACCAACCACGCGAGAGCGGATGAGCACTTCCGCTGGCCCCGGTGTGGGTGTCGGCAGATCTGTCAGGCGCACCCGGTGAGGGCCATCGATTACGATTGCTTTCATAAAGCGCTCTTTCTTACGAGAGTTTTGAGATGATGATTAAGGATTGGCTCCCCCCATGCGGTACTCGTGTATGACCAGTTCGTTCAGCTCTTCCAATGACGTATCAACTACTCGCTTATCCAGGGTGATGACGCCATGCTGGATCATATTGACACGGTCGCAGATTTCGAGAACCTGAGCGTAGTTGTGAGCAATCATGATTATCGACACCTCCCCTATAGTTTTCAGGTTGCGGATAAGATCCAGGATCAAGGCACCCTCCTTAGCCCCCATAGCGGCTAGAGGCTCATCCAACAGGAGAATTTTTGCCTCGGAGTAGACAGCCCTGGCAATAGCGATGGCCTGGCGCTGACCACCGGAGAGTTTGGCAACCTCGGTGTCAACCGAAGGAATATTGACTCTCATTTTCTCAAGATGCTGACGTGCCTGTTCGCGCATCATGCGATTGTTCAGCAAGGGCAAGGGCTTCAGAGTCAGCTCACGTTTGAGGAACATATTGTGATAGACGCTGAGCTCGTTGATGAGTGCCAGATCTTGATATACTGTCTCAATTCCGAGGGAGCGGGCATGTGTCACGGAACGCAGTTTGACCTCCTCGCCGTTGACAAAAATCCTGCCATCATCGGGCTGGATGAAACCGGTCAAAATTTTGATCAAAGTCGATTTGCCAGCTCCATTGTCTCCAAGTAGGCCGAGGACCTCTCCTTTCATCAAATGCATATTTACATCGCGTAAGGCTCTGACCGCACCAAAACTCTTGACAATGTGCTCTACGCGTATCGCATCTGCCATTTGTGGCTGTGTCATTGCCGACCTGCCTCTCGCAATAACTGGAGACGGACATTCAGGATCATTGCAATCAAGATCGCACCACCGAGAATCATAATGAATGTGTTCGCACTAACTCCCACCAGGGTGAAGCCATCTTTGAGAATGGAGATTACCAGGACGCCCAGGAAAGCACCAACAATCGTACCCAGACCGCCCATCAGTGAGGTTCCTCCGATGACGGCACCGGCAATCGCCGTGAACATAATATCGTTGCCACCCTGATTCGGATCGATGGATGTAATGCGGAACGCCTCCAGGATACCTGCGAATCCAGCTAACACGCTGGCTAGCATGAAGTTCCCAATCTTCACCCTGTTGACATTGATACCTGTCTCGTTGGCCCCGTGCAAGTTCCCACCTGTCGCGATTGTATGCAAGCCCCATCGAGTAAAGGAAAGGACAATTTGCAGCACGATGACAACGACGATAGCCCAGATGATTTCCGAGTAAGGGCTGTTTCCAAGCACCTGGTTAAAAGCCCCCGCCTGAGGTGTGAGTACGGGAAAGGCACCGGAGAAGGTGAGTACAAAGCCGTTCACCAGGAAGAGTGTTCCTAGTGTAGTGATGAAAGACGGCACTTTCAGCCACACGGTGACCAACCCATTGACCAATCCGACGCCTGAACTTACCGCCAGTCCAATGACAAGGCCTATCCATAGAGGTAGACCTCCCACAAAGGTACAGTATGTGACGCCTGCTCCAATCAGCACACCGAAGATGAGAGCCATCCCTTTATAGCTGGCTAACTGGTTGGTAAAATAGGTGATAGCCCCACCTGCCAGCACGCCAAAAATGAGTGCTACCCATAAAGGTGTGCCCTCCTGGTTGGTAAAGTACATAATGAAAGGTGCCAGCGCAAAGACCATGCCAACCGAAAGATCGATCTCGCCACAGATCAGCAGCAAAACCAGACCGGCTGCGATGATAGCGGTTTCTGCCGCGAATTGGGAGATGGTGCGAATGTTGTTTGATGTCAAAAAATTTTGGTTGGAGATCTGGAAATATATGACGAGCAGGATTGCGACTATAATGATACTCGCCTCGCGCCGCCTCAATAAAAGTCCGGTCAGATTCGACCAGAGCCTCCCTCTCCCTTTCGCTTTTTCTGACTCTGCCTCTTGAGCAGGGGCACTTGGAAGAACATTTTTGGCCATTCCATCTCCTCCTTCTGTATGTCAGGATGCTCCTTCGCCATAGCCTGATACTGCTGTGAATACAAAGGTAGAGATTTATCAGGCTGTAGAGGCATTCCTCGCGGACGCACCTACAAGTCACTATGCGAAACGGTACAGGCCCTTTCCATCGATTACGGCGACACCAGCTTTTGCTGGCTGGAACTTCCCTCGAAGCGTGTCTGAGTATTCAAGTAGGGGGCAACATTCGTCTTAGTGACAAAGAGCAGTCCGGTATTCGTATTGGATGGCTGCTGAAGACCCCCTGCTAGCTTATACAGAAAGAGCTGAACCACTGGAATGAAGCCCTGCAAATAAGGCTGCTGGTCGATTGTGAAGTCGAGATTGCCAGAGTTGATCTCCTGGAGCGTCTTGGGCAGCAGGTCATAGCCTCCGGCATGCACGCCCTTCGAGGCAAGATGATATTTCTCCATGATCTGAGCCATCCCTTGCGTACTACCAGCATCGACGGCGACCATACCTTTAAGACCCTGATGTCCCAGGTAGTAAGCCTCTATAGCAGAAAGCTCGTTATTGACTGCGGCACCGGTAGCGATTTCGGAAAAGCGGATCGATGGAATGGTAGACAGAACCGATTTGATCCCGTCGATGCGTGGCTGGATGTTCAGTGAACCTGGAGTTGCGATGAACCCGACAATGTCGCCGGAGGGGACCAACGAGGCGATGCGCTTGCCTACCTCTACTCCAGACTGGAAGAGGTCCTGACCAATGTAGGCCAGGCGGGCGTTCTTACTGTTGGCTGGTGCATCAGCGTTATAGGCCACGACCGGAATGCCTGCGGCCAATGCTCTCTGCACAGGCTCATTGAAAGCTGTAGGATCAATGATAGCGACGGCGATGCCATCGGCCTTAGCGGAGATAGCGCTGTTCATCGCATCAACCATCTCAGAGACAAGGCTATTCTGTGAGCCTGTCCATTGAGACTTGCATCCCAGAAGCGCGCATGCATCCTGAATGCCATATTGTGTAGGGACAAAGAACGGATTAGTGGTCACATGGTTAACAAAGACGAAATTCCAGGTGGGGTGATTGGGGAAGTTGCCTTGACCTGAGGAAGTACTTGGACCACCTCCGCATGCGGCAAGAATTGATGACAGGGAAAAACCGGTGGTGCCGAGTACTGCTCCAGTCGTCGCGTCTTTGAGCAAACGACGCCGCCCAAAGCGGAACCTTGATTGGGTGACTGAGGTTTTTGCTTGGTCCATGAAATTACCTCCAATTCCAAAACCTGTGTGTCGAGCTAAGGGAACCGAGGAGTTAATAACTACCTAAACACACGTCTACAGGAACACCGAAGAGGAAACCAGGAACATCACCCTTCTCTAGTGAATTATGGTGAACTCCGTTCCTTTCTCACTTCATTGCTATCCAGCACACAATGAATATCCTCAGTTGTCAGGAGAACCAGCCTTCGCATAGCTTCTTCCGCCGCTTGTTCATCCCGCTTGCCAATAGCCTCGATTACTGCCCGGTGAACCGGCATCGCTGCGAGATTAGCGCCTGGCAAGCGAGAAGTAACGGCGCGACTCATCTGTAGTGATGTGGCAAGCGTGGCGGTGATCTTCTGTAACATTTCGTTATGGGCAGCAGCGCAAATGGCGGCGTGGAATGCTAAGTCAGCAGGAATGTAGGTCTGAGGAGAGTTGGCTCCTTCTTCCATACGCTGGTAGCACTCCTCAATGGTTTTGATCTCCTCATCGGTGGCGCGAACTGCTGCGAGCCGGGCAGCCATCGGCTCAAACATGAGCCGCACTTCGCAGAGCGAATCAAGGAATGATTGATCGGGGCCAACCTCATACAGCCAGCCGATGACTTCTGGATCGAGGAGGTTCCATGCGTCTCGTGGGCGGATACGCGTCCCCGTTCTGGGGCGTGACTCAATCAGTCCCTTTGCGCTCAATATTTTCAGTGCTTCACGTACGACTGACCGACTGACGTTAAATTGAAGACTCAATTCAGGCTCACTTGAGAGTGACTCGCCCGGCTTGAAATCGTTACGCATAATACTTAAACCGATTTGCTGAACGACCTGCTCAGAAAGATTCTGACGTTGCAGTGAATGAAACACTTTGGCCATGTTGCCTCTATATTGTCAGACAATTATATTATATGATAATTAATCGTACATGAGATACCTGGATATGTCAAGCTATCCGCGCCGATCAACCGGGCTGTATAATGCTGGAAGGAAAAGAAAACAGGAGCATCATCTCCCCTCACCGAGACTGCCTATGTTGCGTAAAGTCTATGGCTATAGGAAATACACACGAGAAGGGTAAGCACACCGCTCCCCTTGATCTACAGGCAGGAACGAGAAGAGCTACTGTGAGGCTCCATTATAGAGGCGATAGTCCCGTGCTCGCATGTACAATGAACGTAACCCGCGCTATACAAACATTTCTGGTGGTTGCGGGAAGGCATTATACCCTTTCGCACACATTGCTGCGCAGTATGCCCCCGTGTCGGCGATCATGAGGAGATCACCAATGCGGGCTTTGGGTAACAGACGCGGAAACAGGTGCTCTGGATCGTGAGGTGCCGGAGTCAGAATATCACTGGTCTCACAGGTATGGCCAACCACCACATACGCGAGCCGTTCG
>DASTZT010000527.1:0-3220 GCA_035764225.1 Ktedonobacteraceae bacterium | reverse complement strand
TTTCTAACACTTCAGCAAATTCGGCGTGAATTTGCTCGTTCCAGTCCTGGCTCTCGATCAGAGAGGCGGCCTTCGCCAGGAAACGACCACAGACCTTGAGCACCATACCGTATTCGTTGGTACGCGCCTCTAGCAGCGTTTGCAGGATGCGTTGCTCATCAGCAGCATCAAACGCGACCACAGAGAAAATGCTGGCTTCCCCACCCATTCCGCGAATCTCTTGCACGAGTTGGCAAAACTGTTTTTCTACCTCCTCAGAATAGGGTAAGAGATAGACTGAATTCTGGAGAGCATAGGCACCTAAATGCTGTAAGCGTCGCCAGACCCATACCCGCTTCTGCGAAGGTTCACTGGGCACTTTATAGGTCAATTGTAACCAACGTATCGCGCCGTGCTCATGCATGAATGTGTACTCCATTTTGAGGATGATTTGGTAACTGTTGTTACTCACGAAGTTATCGTACTCTACCCATAAGGCAAAGTCAAGCGGCCACTATTTTCCACGTTTCCCTTTCAGGATGATATAATATGCCATATGGGACTCCTGGTCACACAGGTGCATTCCTCACTCTAGCAGAAGAGAATTGTTTTACCGATGCAGCAAGTCAAACTTTTCTTGCAGGTCACACGGGCGCGCACATTACCGGTGATGACTGTCCCGGTGGTCATTGGAACCGTTCTGGCATGGACGCAAGGGAATTCCCTCCAATGGGGCTTATTCCTGCTGACGCTACTAGGAGCATTATCCGCGCATCTGGCAGCGAATGTAACGAACGATGCCTTTGATTTCAAAGAAGGAACGGACCAGGCAGCTCAGGCGATGATTGCCGAAGGAGCAACCTTTGTCACGAGTTCCCAGCCGCTGCTCCAGGGTCAGCTTTCCCCCGACAGCTATCGCAATATCGCGGCAGGTCTTTTCGCGCTGTCTTTTTTGTGCGGGGCGATTCTTAGCTTCTTTCGCCCCTGGGCCTTAGTTTTTGGAGCGATAGGTTTTCTGCTCGCCTTTTTCTACGTCGCGCCCCCTCTACGATTGGCCTATGTGGGGCGAGGCATCGGTGAACTGGATATCTTCTTCTCGTTTGGCGTACTCCCGCTCGTTGGCTCATATTATGTACAGACCGGTACGATCACACTGACAGCACTATTGGCCGCGCTTCCTATTGGCCTCTACACTACCGCAGTCCTCTACTTTCATCACTTCCTGCATTGGCGGGCTGATAAAGCGGTGGGGAAGATCACCCCTGTAGTGGCGTTGGGCGAGTACAGAGCGCGTCTGGTTGGGGCGATCTTATTGGTATTGATTGCGGCCACATTCCTATTTGATGCTTTGCTTCAGGTATATCCCTGGTATAGCGCCGTCTCCGCGCTCACCGTCATCTCCGTTCTATTAACGCTCCAACGCGCCAGAGGAGATTTAAAAAGCTATTTGAAGCTCATGGTAACGAACAGCTTTGCCAATCTGCAAGCGGCAACCCTGCTGCTGATCGCCTTGCTGATACGAGGATTGCTCCATGTTTAGCAGACCTCACCGACGGATATACAGTCTATATCTAACCTGGCCTCCTTGCTAGGAAAGTAATTCTGGATCATGAGCCCGCATTTTTGAAACATCAAGGATATCACTTACCAGGCGATTTTGCATTTCTATCTGATGTTGTGCCCTATCCAGCAGACTATGAATCTGTCCAGCCAGTTCTGCCAGATCATCAGGAAGTTCCGCTTTTCGTTCCGCCAACCTGGACAATTGCCAATTGGCCTGCTGGACGCTGGCATTAATCGTCGTCAGAGGCGTTCGTATTTCATGCACAGCGACACCAATAAACTCGTCCATCAGTCGATTAGCTTCTCGCAAAGCCATCTTGTTGGCACGCGCCTCTGCTCGCTCAGTTAGGAGCGAGCAACGTTGCAGTGAAAAAGCAACGCGTTTGGCTACGGATCTGAAAAGCTGGAGACAATCCTGAGCATAGGCATCTTCTTGCTTCCCATAGTCCAATGCCAAAAGGCCAATCAGCTGTTTCCCCAGCAGTATGGGCGCAAGGATCACTTTTTGCATCCCATCGAAGTCAGAGTGGCTATAAAATGGGAATTGCCTCAGGTCAACGACCAGTATCTCATCAGAGCGGAGCTTTTCATCAAGCTGTAGCTCCTGCAACTGTTCTCTAAAGGCTCCCCTTGACATCCGCTTGCGCCACTGCTGCTCTTGCTGAGCGGTAACACCTGCAAAGGCTATTGTACATAACTCTCCTGTATCTGGCTCAATAACAATGATGCCGACCTTTTCACATCCTAAAGATTGACAAATCAGCGGGGCAAGGCCCTGCGCTATAGTATCGAGCGTTGTTGAATCTTCTGCCCTGAGATTCGCCACTGCGTTTTCTTCAAAAGGTTGCGCCAGTTCCTCCGACAACTCTGACGAGAATTCTAAAAGGGCCTCTATCGCGTTGCGGGTACGGCGCTCAAGCCAGCGGTGCTCTGTGATATTGTTGAAAACGAGCACTCCTCCTGTGATATTCCCTTCCTGATCAAGCATAGGCGTGCCAGCTATATTTAGTTGCAAATCATAGCCATGAAGTGTCCGCAAAATAATCTCTGCTGTATTGTTACCAGTGAGCACCTCGCCACGAAGTATGCGCATTACAGGCAAGCGCGTATAGGGCAACTCCTGCCCATGTTCATCGCGTATCGAGAGCATATCAACGCGGGAATCGAGGGTGGCAGTAAAATATCCAGAAGCATCGTCCAGACCCATGAGAACACGATAGGCGTTATTTGTACGCAGGATATGCCCCTGATGATCAAAAACCAGCACGCCGTCAGCCACCGCCTCGAAGATTGCTTCCAGCTCACTCACTCGCTCTTCCAGCGCGAGTGCAAGATGTTGACGCTCTGTGACATCAGTAAACATCCCTAAAGCTCCGACAATATTATTCGAGCCATCACGAACAGGGCTAGTACAACCAAGCGCATAGACGATATTCCCGTCTTTGTGGCGAAAACGGCAATCGAACTGTTCAAAATGTCCCTTCAGATTTCTATCAAATCTCGTCTGAGCCGACTGCCTATACTCAGGGGCTGCCATATCAGTCACACCAAAGGAGGCCATCTCCTCAGTAGTATAGCCGAGTATCGCAGCCATGCGATCATTGACAAAAATGGTGCGTGCTTCTGGATCAACCAGCCAGATGCCTTCGTTGGCGGTATGCACAATCGTGCGGTACAT
>DASTZT010000526.1:0-9603 GCA_035764225.1 Ktedonobacteraceae bacterium | reverse complement strand
CCGCCTGGCGTGCGTGATTATGCATACTCAGTACTGAATTACTCGATCCCCCAATTCGACCAAATCCCCTCTTCTGACGTGACCATCGCTTTGTGAGGCTGGTTTGTTGTTGGGGTTGGGGGAGATGGTGGGTTTATGTGGAGATGTTGGGGTGCGTAGGGGCAAGGGGCGTGGCGTGGGAGGATGCGGGGGCCTCGCGCTTGCCCATGTAGCCCGATGATGTTTTTTCTGGTTCTGTTGATTGAATGGGCGAGGAGGGCAAGCGCAAGGCCCCATCCAGCCCGCCAGCCCATCCCCTTGCCCCTACCGAATCCTCACCATTATCGCATTTTTGTCAATTAAAACGCGTGGGGTTCTCAATAGTTGCCGAAGATGGGGAGGGCAAGGGGGAGAACGCTCAATCAATTGGACGCGCTCAAGCGGGTCGGTACGACATTTTGCAGCAGATGTTGTTTTGGGCGAGGAAGGTGATATGCGAGGCGGTGGAGGGGATTACGGCATAAGGGATAGTGCTGCGTCATTATCTTGATAATTCGCTGTTCTGTTGGTATAGTTACTCCAGGAGGTGCGGACATGACGGTACGAACTTTTACTGCTATTCTCCATCAAGAAGGTAATCTTTACGTTGCGGAATGCCCAGAAGTGGGGACCGCTAGCCAGGGCAAGACGGTTGAGGAGGCTATTGCTAACCTGAAAGAAGCTACTGAGTTGTACCTTGAGGAGTTTCCATTCCATTCCTCTGAGAGAAAGTAAGCATCTCGCATTGTCGTACCGACTCGATTGTATCGCGTCCGCTTTAGCGCCCGTCCTTCCCCCTCGCCCTTCTCTCAATGCAGCTCCAACGTCGCAACTTGCGATCTGGTAGTATTGCCAGATCCTTTTTTTAAACAAAATAAGCAGTTTGTGAGCAACGCGTCTTGCACCCTATTGGCGAGATAGTCGCGGGGAAGTTGCGGGGGAGATGGGGCAAGGGGGAGGATGCTCAATAAATTGGACGCGCTGAAGCGGGTCGGTACGACATTTTGGGGCAAATTTGGGGGGGCGGGCAGGGCAAGCGCAAGGCCCCTTCCCAATCTCCCCACATCCCCTTGCCCCTACCAAATTCCACAAACATGCATATTATCCCTCTTCGTCCAGGCGTTTTGGGTTGCTTACTTGCGTCAGGCGGTTCCAGAGGACGTAGCCGATGTCTTTTTTGGGGACGTAGAGGTGGTCGGGTTCTGCGATCATGTTGGCGGTGGCGGCGAATTCGCCTTGCTCTAGATGGCGCAGGTCGATGTATTTTGCACCTTGCTCCAGACGGCTGCCCTGTGAGACGATGACGATGTTTTTTAGTTCGTCGTCGCTCAGGTCCGCTAAGGTGGTGTGGAGGCTTTTGATGTCGTTGGCGCTATGATGGTAATCGACGATTTCGGGGCCACGCAGTCCGTAGTTTTCGCCTGCGAGATTGTCGCCATGCAGATCCTGATTGAAGTAATCAGGATGGTCGTGGTGCTGAGGCTGGTTCTGGTCGCGGTTATGCTCGTGCAGTCGGTCGCCTTTGCGGGGATTGTGGGCGTTTGAATCGCTACCACTGCGCGTCTCGGATTGTGCAGCTGCCGCACGCGAATCGGCTTGCAAGGTTATGCCCATTGTGGGATCACGCTCAGGGGGCACTTTGGCGTCCTGTGGCAATTTCCCTGGATTTTCGTGCTCCATCGCTTGCTCATGATAGGTTTCCGGTTTTTTATAGGTGCCGGTGGTGATTTCGGTACTTTTCTTGGGATTGTTGCGTCCTGCCGATTTTTTGGCGGGCCATTGTTGATGTCGTTTTGGCATAACTCACTCATCCTTGCATATCGATTAACTTCTCTTGATGCTTTCCCTTGCCACGTTTTTGCTGCAAGGATGGTGACAGCATATATCCGCTCGCCTCTTATTACGGCGCGGCGAGATCTAGAGGGAGATGGGACGCGGCAGCATGGATGGCGGCGATGTCGTCTCCTGAGAGGATGGCATCAAATATGCGGGCGGATTCCAGTCTGGTCTCTTCTTCCCATTTGTCCTCGAAGAAGACGCTTTCGGCATATGCGATCAGGTCTTGCGCGACCCGTTCCCAGAGGTAGTAGGTGAGCGCGATCCAGTCAATATGCGTTTCGCCATACCCCTGAAAAAAGGGCGTCGTCTTTTCCCAGGAGGGGCCATCCGCTCGCTGTTCCCTGACGAAGATGAAGTCGCGCTCTTTGGGAGCTAGCTTCACGTCGTCCCAATCGATTACAAACACATGACCTTCAGGAGTGCGGATCAGGTTGCTCGCATGCATGTCCGCGTGACAGATGACGTATGGCCCTGATTGCTGTTGAAGCGCGGCTCCTAGCTTCTCCAGGGAGACAATCGCCGCATGAATCGTGTCCCGGTGCATCACCCAGGAGGAGAGAATAATACGTTCAGCTGCGTTTTTCCCTTCGGTGTGGGCATATTGAGCCTCGAAGTCGCGCAGCCAGCGAGCGTATTCAGTCGGGTCAAAGTTTTCTTTGCGCACGGCTTCAAATCCTGCGGTGGGCGGCGCGACCTGGTGAATCTGTTTGAAGATGCTTCCTGTCTCCTTCCAGTGCCGGGCCGTCATTCCTGTCCAGCTCGTATCTCCCTTGATGAAGGGATAGACGAGGACCATCCATATTCCCACCTGGGTCCATAGGGTGTTACTCTTTGTGGGGAGGGAAGCTACGACGGCTGTGATGCCCTGATCCCTGAGATAACGGGCCATCAGGCAGCCGGGTTCGTAAAGCGGGCCAGCTTTGATTTTGAGCAGGTAGTTGCTGCCGTCCTCGCTTACGACGCGATAGACTGCGGCGTCGTAATCAAGGCCGAGGGGCAGAAAATCTAGCGTGACGACGGTCAGGCCGTATTGATTGTGTAAACAGGTTCGCAATTGTTCTTCCGAAATATTGGGTTTTTCACGCATAGTCAGGTTTGTCCTATTCTTTTTTTGTTTTTGTTGATGTTTCAGTTATTGCGATTTTGATTATCGGGAAATTGGGAGCTGAGATATGGGTTTGCTAGTGTTGAGATAAGTATAGCGTATTGTATGAGCATTATGATAGGGGCGGGGGTCCGGGCAATGAATTGGACGCGCTGAAGCGGGTCAATACGAAATTTGCAGCATTATTTCATAATTCGGGCTTTGCGGTCAGGCGGTGTTTTGCTCTAGGGCGTAGGTGTAGTCATTTTGGGGGCGTGCAGTCAGGAGGATGCCGAGGGTTGCTAGCAGGAATGCGACGACGCAAAGCCAGAAGGCCAGTTCATAATGGTGCAACGTGTCGTAGAGCCAGCCTGCTGCGATCGGCCCTAGCCCGCCACACAGAGCTATTGGAACGCCCTGGATGGCGGTGATCGAGCCGTAAGCGCGACGGCCAAAGTGATCGGCCATTACGGAGGCTCGCAGGGGCGAGAAGGCTCCATAGGCGGTCCCGTAGAGGATGACATAGAGCAGAACCCACAGCAGCGAGGGGGCCACGACCAGGACCGCGATACCCGCAGCCTGTCCCACAATGCAGACCGCTAGTAAGCGTTGCGCACTCATGCGGGCACTGAGCACATTGAAGACGTAGCGGCCCGGCAGACTGACTAGACCGAGCAGGCCAGAGAGCGTCGCTGCCAATACGGGATCGTAGCCGCGCCCGATCAAAAAAGCGACCAGATGGACGAAAATCACCGTGTTTCCGAGCACGACAAGAGAGAGGGAGATCGTTAGCATCCAGAAAACGGGACTGGACAATGCATTTTGCAGTGAGCTACCGGGCAAGAGCTTCGTTGCTTGCGCCGCCTGTGGGGCCACACCATCGGGAGAGAGTCCCAAATCTTCGGGATGCCGTCTGACCAGCAAGGCGTGCAATGGGAGCGCGAGGAGCAATTGTGCTAATCCCAGCACAATCAGAGTCTCGCGCCATCCGATGCGCGCAATCAGAATCCCGGTCAGCGGAATACAGATGGGAGAGGACAATCCTCCTATCAGGGTGACAATCGCTAGCGCCAGCCCACGCTTATGCACGAACCAGTTCGCCACAATGGTGAAGGTCACAGGATAGAGCGTCAACGCCATCGCCAGACCTAATCCTCCCGACCAGAGGGCATAGAACTGCCAGAGGGCCTGCATCCGCGCCATGCCTATTAAAGCCAGACACGCTACAGCCGAGCCGCCACTCATAAGGAGACGCGCTCCCCAGCGATCTAGCAGGTGGCCAACAGGCACGCCAAACACGCCAGCGACGATCAGCCCGACAGCATACGCACCGGAAACGCTGGCTCGATTCCAGTGGAGCGAGTCGCTGATAGGAACGACCAGGAGGCCGAAAAGATATTGTGTGGTGCCATAAGAAATAATGGTCGTGATCCCTAGCACGACCATCAGCACCCATCCGTAGTAGCGTTTGTTGTTGCTCATTTTGTCTCTATTGACAACTGTTTGTATCAAGTATAGGCAATTTATTTCATATTGTCGATAGGGGAAACAGGACTTTTCTTTTTGCGGCACTCACCTACTAATTTTATTACTGCTTAACGTTGAATTAACAGTCATTTAGTTTCTTGAGGAGAAAGAGATGCAAATTTTCTTTAAATGGGATACGGACAACAAAAGCAGAACGATTGTCGTTGAACCAGGTGATACTATCGGGCAACTCAAAGAGAAGGTCGCTGATAAGATTGAATTGGAATTTGGGTATCGCGTTCCGACAGATAATGATATGCGTCTTCGCCACGGCGGCAAATGGTTGAACAATGATGCAATTACTGTTGGAGAGCAGGGAATCGAGAAAGAAACCACGCTCATGCTCCATATCAATATGGGCAACCCCTTTCCAGCCACTTACGATGAAGTCGTCAAACCAATTCTAGCCCAGGATCTTACTCATCTGGGGCAGGTGCAGACCGCTCAGTTTGTTTTTATTGGTCTTGGGAGCTATGATAACGGTCATCCCGAAGGCGAGGCTTCGATCAAGCGCCAACAATGCCCCGATGCACTGCTCAGGATATGCGGCGAGAAAAATTGGAAATTGCGCGTGCTGCTAGTTGATAAACCTTTTATTACAGCGCCATCGTCTGGCTCTCAACAGATCTATAACGTTGATGCGAACTGGGAGCGGCAGGCAAATCAGGATGTGGACGGAGGCAAGGTGAGGCGTTTCCAGTACCGAGGTCATGATTTCCAGCTCTGCACCTATGCAACCAATGTTTTTAAAGCAGAATATGATGGGGTGGTGAAGACTCTCGCAGGGGTAGACCTCTCCCAGCTTGCCCAGGAGGTTGTGAGGCATGGGGGTTGTATTGTCGTCGGTAACTTCTACAAAAGTACTGCCAGGCCACACATTGCTCTGGGTGATATCACAGTATTGCAAGAGCTTGGTTATGTTTAGCAACATCTTTAGATCATCAGTATAAAATCACGTTTCTTGATGGGACAAATACAGGGAGAGGGCTATGCAAATTTTCATTAAGCTGGTCAGAGAAAAAGTGGCAGAGTCTAAAGTTTACGAATTGAATATTCATCCAGGCGCAACTATTGCGCAGTTAAAGCAGCAGATTGTCAGCGATATCGATACGAGCATCTCAGTTGGACAGATTACTCTCCTTAATCATACTAACAAACCTCTCACAGTAGACGAAGCTACGCTGCAAGATTACAACGTCCAGTCAAATAATACATTAGAAGCTCAAATCAGTGGAGGGCCGTCGTACAATCCGCAGGTAGAGCCAATCCTGAAGCAGGATCTCATCAGCCTTGCCAAAGAGAAGGCTCCTCAGTTTGTTTTTATCACGATTGGCAGCTATGATAATGGTCATCTCGAAGGCGTGGCCTCGATTAAGCGACAACAATGCCCGGATGCCCTGCTGATGGTCTGCAAGAGCAAGGGATGGAAGTTGCGCATCCTCCTGATCGACGACGGCTTTATTGCTCCTCCATCGTCTAAGGCTCTTCAGATCTATGACGTTGATAAAGATTGGAAATTGGAGAAGGAGATAGAAAAAGGATTAGTGAGGTGCTATCAGCACAAAGGCGGCGATTTCCAGCTCTGTACCTACGCCACGAAAGTGCGTGACAACGAATATGGCGGTGTCGAGAAGACGCTGGCGGGCGTGGATATCCTCAAGGATCTTGCACCTGCCGTCGTGCAGAATGGCGGCTGTATCGTTGTCGGCAACTTCTACTTAGCAACTACCAAGCCACATCTTGCGCTTGGAGATAAACAGGTTTTGAAAGAGCTTGGCTACCTATAATCTGCTGTACACGGCAGGTTTTCTTGTAACTGTAGAAGGAGCTTTGCTTAGTAAAGCTCCTTCTATCCACTTTAGAACCTCTCAAGCTTAAGCTGTACCAGGCACGGCTGCCACAGGGCGCACGAGCGAGCCAGTTGCCCCTTGCATCTTCAAGGGCAGGCAGATAAAGAGAAATTCATACTGCTTCTGCTGAGCCAGCTCCTCTAAGAAAAGGTTTTCGAGAATGTAGATGCCGTGACGCACCAGCAGGATAACGTGTCCAGGGAGGCTTACGCCCAGATCGGGATCGACCTTGCCAATGATATCCCAGGCCATATTATCGGCTCCGACCGCCCTGACCTGCTGATTGGCTAACCAGTGGGAGCCGCTGGCATCGACTCCCGTAGCGTTAAGATAAACCTCCGGTTGTTGCCAACGCGCCCCGTTGCCGATGCGTACCAGCACAACGTCACCCGCCTGGATTGTCACGCCCTGGCTCTGCGCCGTCTGTTCAAGGTCAGCGCGAGTGATAGGGCGATCTTCCGCGATACAATCAACGCCGAGATAAGCCGCCACGTCAAGCAGAATGCCTCTTGCGATAAGCGGCGGGATCGTCTCCGCTCCCAGCTCCGTAAAGCCCGTTGAAGTTTGCAGGCGCGGCGTGATTGCTCTTCCCCCGTAGAGGGAGAGATTCTCCGCCTGGTGACAGAGGGCATCGATATGGGTGCCTGAGTGCTCGGTGGCAAAGAAAAAGCCGGAGGCACCTGTGCGAGCTTCCCCCTGTTCAGGCTCGTGCCGTCGGTGCAGCTTGTAGACAAATCCTGGCTCATGAACAGCCATAGTGGGAGCGCCAAAGTAACGCGGCTGCTCAAGATCATAGACCCGCAAATGAGGAAGTAGCGCAAAAAGCTGGTCCTGGTCCATTAATCCAGTCCTTTCACTAATGATCTGCGTTTGCCCTTGCTCAGCTTGCAATGCCCCGGCGCATCGCCATGACGCTTAATCCTAGCGCCACTATAATAGAAGCGACCAGCACCAGCATATCGCGCAGCAATTGCTCCGATGAGCTATAGAAGACCGCCATCTCTAAAGCATGCCGTCCATAGGTCAAGGGGATAAAGGCCGCGATGTTCTGCAACACCTGTGGCTCGAACGCCAGCACGCCCACGCCTCCAGCCAGGAAAAATAGATACATGCCCACGTTGATAGCCAGCGGGCTGACCGGTTGAACATGCTGGATCATCACACCAACCGCGACGCCGAGCACCGCACTCAAAAGCGATACCAGGGCGGTCACTAGCAAGGTGGTAATCCAGTATACGCCCTCCGGCTGCACCCAGCCAGCAACATAGGTCAGGATGAGCACCAGCACGCCAAAACAAAAGGTCGTGAGAAAGCCTGCCAACACTTTTCCCGCGATGATTGTACCTCTTGGTACTGGCGAGAGGAGCAGCTCTTTGATCGCCTTGCTTTCCCACTCACGCGCCGTAGCCAGGCCGCCGCTGACAAGTCCGCTGATGGTCAGCATAAAGATAATCGTGGGCAGGACGTTATACTGGAAAAACTCGATATCGCGGCTACGCATGTCCTGCTCGTGGAGCGTCACTTTTATCGGACTGCTGCCTCCCTGAGCCTGATAAAATTGCGTGATAACATCAGGCACGGAGCGGCGGATATCGTTGGTGAAATCAAGATCGAGATTATTAATCGTTACGTCAACGGGAGAGCTGTCATGGGCCTGAACGCGCTGGCTGAAATCGGCGGGAATGGTAACGACGGCGACAACGTCGAGGTTTTGCAGCATCGCTTTGGCCTGTTGCGCATCGACATCTTGTAGACGAAATACGTCGGCGTCGTGAAAAATCTGCGCCATCTGGATGGCAGCAGGCCCATTGTCCAGGCGTACCAGCGCCACCGGGCTATGCCCGACCGCCTGCGCGCCCAGGGCTTCTAATAATAAAAGGATCAGTGGAGGGGCGAAGGTAAAGACAAAATTGCTGCGGTTGCGGAACCAGACTCGCATATCTTTGCGACAAATCGCCCATGTACTGCGCAAAAAACTCAAGAACATCGTGCTCTGTCTCCTTCAATATGCTACCAAAGCTAATGTGCAACCGTGCCGCGCCGCAAAGCCAGCGAAGCCAACAGGATCAGGCCAAGCGCAAAGCCGACAAGGATCAGGACGTTCCCTCCGATGCCATAGGCGTTCAGAGTAAAGCCGTGAAAAGCGTGCTGCTCCAACACAACCCCGTAGTAGATGGGAGAGAGCCGGGCCAGAAACTGGATCGCTTCAGTGCTTAAAGAAAGCGGTCCGAAAGGGCCACTGATAAAAAAGAGCGGGAGGGAGATTCCAGCTGAAAGCGCCGTCACCGGTAAACGATGTTTGATGAGCGTGCCGATCAACGCGCCCAGAGCAACGAAAATAACGAGACAGAGCAGCGTGAATCCCAGCACTTCATCCCAGTGGACCGGATAAATACCAACCACAAAAATAAGAATTACCAGCAGCAGCATCACGGAAAGCAAGCCCATCACGAGCGTGGCCAGCATCTTGCCCAGCACAACAGCAATGCGATTGGCTGGGGAGAGCAGGATCTCTTTGATCGTATCTTTTTCCCATTCCCTTGCCGAGGCCGAGCCTGCCTGGAGCATGCCACCAATAGCCAGCGCCAGGACCAACATTGAGACGGTTAAATATGGAATGTAGTCGGTGTCCTGTGGCTGTAAGTCAACCTCGTGCGTGCTGATGGTGACAACGTTGGGAAAGGCTTTGGCATAGAACGAGGTGATGGAGAGCGGAACGGCGCGGCGAATATCGTTCGTGAAGTCTGTATTGAGGTTATTGACCTTGACATCAATCTGTACAGGCGCGTTCTGGCGGATGCGGGCATCGAAATCGGCGGGGATCGTGACCACCGCCACAATGCTGCCAGCCTGGATTAAGTCTTCTGCTTCCTGAGGAGTGGCCTGACGCAAGCTGAACGAGTGAGCGTGATCCATCGCATCGTAGAATTGCCGGGCGTATGGGCCGGTATCGTTCATCACCACCGCCGTTGGAGCATGGCTGCCAGCTAGCACGAACAGGCTCATCAAAATAAGAAAGTTCACGGGAATGACAATGCTCAGGATCGTAAAAATTCGTTCGCTCAATGCGCTCTTGATGTCTTTTTTCATGCAAGCCAGGATTACTCGCAATGTGTAGCCGGGTCCTTGCATCCTCTGTTCCTCCTTAATCTCGCAATGCAGTGCCGGTCAGATGCAGGAAAATATCATCCAGATGTGGCTCACGCACGGCGATGTCTTTGATCTCTCCTTCTTGCGATACAATGTTAATCACCTGCGGCACGATGCTGCGCGTGCCCTCGACAG
>DASTZT010000525.1:0-8484 GCA_035764225.1 Ktedonobacteraceae bacterium | reverse complement strand
CTCTGGTCGCCGCTATTTTCTGATCGAATCGTTGCGTGAGTATGCAGACTGTCACTACAGGTTGGACGACGGTAAAACTTTATCTGTTTCACTGCCACCGGCACATAGGTCTCTTGCCCATTTTCTGCCGGAAGAAATGGAGTGATCCCTTGCAGAAATGCATCCATCAGCGCCGGGTGGACCTGATATTTTCCCATGTCATTTGCTACGGCTGTGGGGATCGTCATATCACACATCGCTTCATCAGCATGTCGCCAGACATGGGTAATGCCTTGAAAGAGCGGACCATGTTGGATTCCCCGTGTACGCATACTTGCGTAATATTCAGTTGCCCCCATCACTAACTCCCATCCATCCAGACTCCGTTCAAGCGGTGAATAGGCGACTTTATCTCTCGTCACTGGCTCTTCCTCACCGCGCACAATCGCCTGAGCATGCAGAGTCCAGGAAGCACCCTGCCCTCCCTGTTCGATTGGTGTACTGAAAAAGTATAAAGCCATGCTTCCTTCTTCCTCGCCCGGTGTCAGAATCACTTGAAGCGTCTGTATGACGCCTTTTGGGAAGAAGAGCGCCTTCTTGAGTTCAAGGTTATCAATCCGAAAGCACCCAGGCTCGTAGATTGCCATTGCTGCGGCCAGAGATAGTTCCATATAGGCCGCGCAGGGCAGCACTGGTATATCATGCACACAATGTTGGCTCAAGTAGGGAAAAATCTCAGGGGCAATACTGATCGTCCAGAAGAACGTCTCTGGCTGCAAGGCCAATGGCACACAGCTTTTACCGAGGATGGGATGAAAGAGTATTCCGTCGTTACGAACGGTCAAAGCAGAAGAGAGATCAGGCAAATGGGAACGATCAATGTGGGCATTCCAACAGTGTTGACGTTGCCAGGGATAATTTGGCAGGGAAACATGACGGCCTCCAGCGGGATATAACGCAGCCCAGTTGATCTTGCATCCCAGTGTATACAAGTTACCAAGAGCGGTCAGCATGGCGGCGCGGCCATCCTCACCGCGCCATAGTGACGCCTGAACAAACCCGAACATCCCGTGCTGCTCAATCGTTTGTCTGACTGCACTAGCAAGAATGGGATGTGGGCTTATCTCCACAAAGATGTCAAAGTTATCCTCTAATAATTTCTTGATGGCTATAAGAAATAGCACTGGCTGACGTAAATTGTTGACCCAGTAGTGAGCATTCAGCATATTTCCATCGACTAATGCGCCGGTTACGGTCGAGTACAGCGAAACATCTCCCTGACGAGGATGCACCGCTTGCATAAGCCGCAGCAAATCGTCGTATAACAGATCCATTTGCGGGCTGTGCGAGGCAACATTGACTTTAATCAGGCTGCCAAATATGCCATCATGTTCCAGCTTCGCCAGGATCTCTTGCAATGCCGCCGGATCTCCTGATAAAACGGTTGACGTTGGGCCATTGTTAGCCGCGACGGAGACGAGATCTTGATAATCACTAACGATTAAACGCGCCTGTTCAAGCGAGAGTGCTACTACTGCCATCGCACCCTTGCCGCTCATACGCAGGAGTAGCTTGCTACGGGTGCAAATAATCCAGGCAGCATCGTTCAAGCTCAGCGCCCCGGCCACATAAGCAGCCGCCACTTCTCCCATAGAATGACCGACTACGGCATCCGGCTCGATCCCCCAGGAGCGCCAGAGCGAGGCGAGGGCTACCTCTATCGCAAAGAGCAGTGGCTGGATTACATCAACTTCGTGCTGGCGTGAACGCTCCTGATCCACTTGTAACGCGTCTAACAGCGACCACTCCACATACTTTCTCATCACGCGATCACATGCCTCAATTGCGGCCCGAAAAACCGGTTCCTGCTCCAGCAAATCGCGCCCCATGCCTAACCACTGCGAGCCTTGACCTGGAAAGATCCAGACGATTTTATGCGCTCGATTGGCGATGTGACCGAAACGACTCGCCTCCAACGCTGCCTCGTTGCGCTGGAAAATGACCAGTTTGTCACGGATCTCTTGCCTGTCGCTGCCAATAACAGCCAGGCGATAATCGTGATGAGTACGACGCAGGCTCGCTGTATAACAAATATCGTTTAACGTCTGGTTGGAAGACTCCTCACCTTCCAGATATGCTCTATAGTTGTTGGTCAGCTCTTTCAGCCCACGAGCAGTATGGGCTGAAAGAGGCAAAAGATATGGAGAAGCATCACAGGCCGATCCTGGGTTCGGTCCGTCCGGCTGTGGAGCTTCTTCTAACACGATATGGGCATTCGTGCCTGCAATGCCGAAGCTACTGACGCCAGCGCGTCGCGGGTTATCACTTTCAGGCCAGAGCATCAATTGGGTCGGGATCATGAGCGCATAGTCCTGCCAGGGGATCGCAGGATTAGGCTTATGGAAATGCAGGTTAGGCGGAATTGCTTTATGTTTGAGGCACAGCGCAGTTTTGATTAATCCGGCCAACCCGGCAGCTCCCTCCGTGTGCCCAATATTGGTCTTGACCGAACCAACAAGCAACGGATGGGTAGCAGATCGCTCAGCACAGAGCACACTTCCCAGCGCCTTAAGCTCGACCGGATCGCCGACGCTCGTCCCCGTCCCATGAGCTTCCACATATTGTACGTGCAACGGGTCGATAGCGGCATCACGGTAAGCCTGGTTTAATACTGCCTGCTGGCCTTTCACACTCGGAGCCATAAATAACTCAGAATGTCCATCGTTATTGGCGGCGCTGCCACGGATCACAGCGTGAATCGGATCGCCATCAGCCAGAGCACGCGCAAGCGGCTTCAATACTACGACACCTGCACCTTCGCTCCGTACATAACCATCTGCCTGAGCATCAAACGCTTTACAATGCCCATCTGGAGCCATCATACGTCCTTGCGAAAAACCAATCGTGTGGTCAGGGTTGAGAATGACATTAACACCACCTGCCAGCGCCATTGTACATGAACCGGCACGCAGGCTCTGACAGGCCAGGTGGACCGCGACAAGCGAAGAGGAGCAGGCAGCATCCAGGGCCACACTTACTCCTTGCAATCCAAGCGCATACGAAATGCGACCAGCCGCACCACTACGCGCACTCCCCGCCGTGCTATACACATCAAGATCAGCCGGATCGCGAAACTGCTGATCCCAGTAATCGCCAGTAATAATACCGATGAACACACCGGCGATTGCATCGGAGATCTGCCCCGGCACGAGGCCAGCATCCTCCATCGCCTCCCAGGCGACCTCAAGTAGCAAGCGGTGCTGGGGGTCCATCCGCGCAGCCTCGCGTGGGGAAAGTCCAAAGAAGGCGGCATCAAACTGATCGACCTGGTCTAAGAAGCCTCCCCAACGGCTCATCACCTTCCCAGGAGTACCAGGACGTGGATCGTAGACGAGGTCAATATCGTATCTATCAGCAGGCACCTCAGTAATCGCATCGCGGCCATCGCACATCAATTGCCAGAAAGCTCGAAGATTCGGGGCTCCAGGAAAACGACAGCCCATACCAATAATAGCAATTGCTTCCATTTCTGTTCCTTCTTGCTCTACCGATGAGCGTATTTATTTGTCAGGATGTTCGCTTATCTGTATGTCCTCAAGTTGAGAGACGTTGCTTGACAAGCGCCAATCAGCTAGAACGTTTCTCGTCTGAAGGGAACTTGCTATGACCCTGCGATGGTCCACCGGTTAAACGATTGGATGGCGTATGGGCTGGTCCAATGGTCTTACCCTGAAGCGCAACTATCAAAGGGTCGATATTGGTCCGTGCAAGAGGAAGAATAGGCAGTTGCTGCTGCTGCTCGGCCCGCTGAATCGATTGGACATAGCGGGCAACGACTTGATCGACAAGCGCGAGCCTTCTTTCCGCCAGCGCCGCCCGCTGGAAGCGCACAAGCAGAGTATTGAGTGCCTTTGCGACCTGCCAGAGTTTATGGTCTTGCGTCAGTGGAGCACGGGCGCTCAAATCACCATTCGCCACCGCCACATGGGTCGCCAGGATCTGTTCAACGCCCTCTGCAAGTTCATGCCGTTGTTCGGCGAGCGAATGTTCAAGCTGAGCAATCAATTCAGCACGGCCAGCACGCTTGATAGCCGTTACCATCGTAGAAGAGAGGATATAGGTCACGCCCGCCACCAGAAACAGCGTTCCAATAGGCCGCGCGATGATAATCCAGAAGCGCGTCTGCAAATCTCTATCAAGCACACCTGTATGAGGTATATAAAATAACGTCCCAATAATACAGATCGTACTAATGATGGCAACGACAAAGATGCTGCGTACCGGCAATAACGCAACAGCCAGCAGTTCCACAATCACATACATATCGTATCCTTGCAGCGTCGTTTCATCGAACGGAACAGTCGAGAAGAGAGCAATCGTTAAAGCCATAAAACCCGCAAGATTGACCAGCAGGCCAGCAGCTAACGTATGCCCTTGCCGATTGAGTGCCAGGGCAAACAAACAGGCCACAACAAGCCCCAGATCTAGCCAGAAGTACGAGGGATAAGGGGCAATGAAGCAAGCCGGGAGTAGGGCAATCACCATGACAAGAAAGAAAAACAAGACATTGCTGGTTAAGCGCGACTTACGCACCACCTCACGCGTGGCGAAGTCGGCATCGGGCAGAGTTTCTGGTAGCGCGGTGAGATCATTCCAGTATTGAATCAGCCTACTGCCACCGTGCGCCTCAGCTTCCTGCATATCTACGGCAGTAAACTGATACCTTGTGGACAATGAACGATTCGACTGGTAAGACGGAAACGTATTTTTCATCATAACTCCTTTCTGAAGGCCCATCAACTTTGAGGTAGTGGAAGGAAAGAAAGGCGTCAAGAAACGAGCAGAAATTTTCTAAGGAAGTGGGAGCCCATAGATATTTTTATGCGCACCCAAGAGACAAGTAGGATTGCAATATTGGAGAAATAACCTTTTCCCTTCCACGTACCTTCCCTCCATATCGATGTATTCATTTTACCTGATTGCATTTCACAGTGCCAGAAAATAGTACTTTTCGGGGAAAATACAGAAAAAAAGAAAATGGCAAGATATCATCCCTCAGGCTAACATAGCGACTCGGCGGGAAGAAAAATACGTACAGTCGCACCTTCGCCTGCCACGCTTTTTACCGTCAAGCTACCCCCTGCAATCGCGAGCAGGGCACTATGCGTCAAGAGGCCACCGCCAGTTCCGGTGGTAGAGCTGCTGGCTGCCCCAATACCAACGCCGTCGTCCGCGACAATAATCTCCAGGTGCGGATTGCAGCTCGCTTTGACTGTGACATGCAGGCGACGATGCACATCGGAACCGCGAGCATGACGGGCGGCATTGCGCAATGCCTCCTGCACAGCCGCAAAGATCAATTCTGCAACCGCGGGCGGTACAAGCTCGTCTATGTGGCGGTTTGTCTCCTCTGTAACGGCCCATTCGATCTCATCAAATGCCTGCTGGAAGTCGTGATTCATCATGGTATGAATGGCGTGCATCATTCCATCGCGCTCTAGACGATGCGGCGCGCTGGTCGTCGTCGCCCGCATCATGGCCGCAAGCCGCCGATGAGCGTCACTAATAATCTCGATGGTATCGTTAAGTGCCTGAGCAGGCTCAACAGCCGCGACCTGCTCTTGATGATCGACGACAACAGGACGCAACGTCTCTAGGCGCAATAGCGCCAGATGCATCTGCGGCAGAATTTCATCGTGCAGCACGCGTCGCTGCTGCGCCCCTAACAACTTCACATCGACAATTCTGCGCCGCAGCAACCCCGCTACTGCTAGCATGGCCTCGTGGTCGCGTAAGGTATCGAGGATGCGTTGTCCACAAGCCTGCGCAAGATCCATATCCTCATTGGTAAAGATGCCACCATCCTGGCGAGGACCGAGATAGAGCCTCGCTACCGGTCCAAACTCGTCATAAATAGGCAACACCCAGAAGATGGTTGGTACCCCCTGCATAGTAATATGCATGCGATAGGCGTTGACACCTGTTGCTCCTATCTGATTGCTATAGGGATGAACCTCGACACCCTGTTTCGCGTACATATCTGTGGCAGTGTTGACCACATCTTTCTCTGCTATCTCCGGCTGCTCCACGCCACTATAGACAGACCAGCGATAATTAAAACTGCGTCTGACTGTGCCAGTCATCACGATCAAACGAGCGCATCGAACCTCCAGTACATCTTTACAGAGATGGAAAAACAGCGCCTCCATGCTTCGTTCTGTCTTTTGCAGATCGGTATTCAACCAGTGACGCATGTTTGTACTGCGTAAGAAAGGACCGAGCATGGCAATATAGCGATCATGCGCGGTATAGCCGCTCCAGGTAAACAGCGCATAGATCCCCGTCGCCAGGGAGGTTATCAGTAAAAGTCCCCCCAGATTGCTACGAGTGAAAAAGACCAGCAGCGCGATAAAAATCGCAACGGTGGTCGCGACAATGACAATGCCGCGCCACTGTTCAAAAAAGCCTCTCCGCGCCAGAGGACGCTCGATCAAAATGCCATGTCGCACAATAGAGTAGCCGATCAGCAAAATAATAAACGCGACAGAGCCAATGGTGAATATATCCAGCAACATCAAATTGAACGGGGTTGAGGTCAGAGGCTCAGAGGGGAACGCCACGATGGAGCCTGGCACACCCCGACGCACTTTTAACCAGTTGACCATCGCCCCGACACCCAGAGATCCTAGAATGACGGTCAGGCAGACCATTAAGAGTGCGGCAAGCAACAATCCAGGCCGGGCGAGATGCCAGGAGAGGATCGGCTCCTCCAAAAGCTCGACTCTGCCTTGATCGTTCCAGAATGCAGCAATCAGATCACGCCGCAGAGAAGCGTTCTGCTTACGTCCAAAGGCGGCATGCAAGAGGACGCGCGCCACTCGCCCTACTCTATTTGGCGTAAACCAGGGTCCAATGGCGCAGAATGTCACGTAGACTAAAAACAAGATCGGTAGCGCGATCAGTGGTGATAGCAAGTTGACATTGCGGTTATCGATGGAATCGCTATAGGCCAGGAGCCGTAGCGTACCGACAAAGGTAAAGGTTGAGCGATTGAGGATCAGCAAAATCAGCACGCTTATGCCCAGCAACGCGCTCAGCACTAAGAGCCAGGGACGACGATAGCGCCAGTTCTCATTCATCAAGGCGGCATAATGCAGACCGATCACAAACCAGATGTAGGGTACGCCAAGAGCTGGAATCCAGATCAGATGCCATAAAAAATCTTGCGAAACCAGACCAGAAGTATACGAGAGCGACCCGGAAATGAGCAGCCCATGAATATAGAAGAACAGCGCGGAGAGACCGAGGCCAGCTACCCCCACCCGCGCGATCATGCTACAACGGTCACCATTCAACCAGACAGTACAGGCCAACCATAAGAAAGCCACCAGATTGAAGATAGAGAGCGCCAACGCAATAATTTGTAGCAGATAGACAGGTTCAAACAAACTGTGTAGTGGCATTTTTCGGTACCCTCAAGCGAGTCGAGATCGCCACTGGCTCCCTCCCTTGAGGGACAGCATCCATATCACACCCGCAAAGGTTAAGTGGAAAGGCAATAGGATTAATCTTCATAGAGGGGAATCCACTCTCCCCGGCGATCTTGAACTAAAGCAATTCCATTCTCATCCCATAAGATCATGCGATTCATCATATAGATCAGCGTCGCCCTGGCCCTGGCAACCTTATCATCCACAGCATTTTCACTTAAGCCCCAGGCAGCATAAATCCGCCCATTGGTCCGACTGACAGCCCGTTTATCATGTAGACTAAGGCGAGAGGCAATCTGTTCATTGGTCATTCCCTGAGCCATTAATTCAACGACGCGCAGTTCATTTGGCTCCAATAGCGCACGCGGCGACTGCTCATCCAGGTCGCGCACCTCCTGCACCCGATCTTCAATTTCAGGATCAACCAGGCTGCGTCCGCTGATAGCATCTCGCAGCAACGGCATCAGCATACTTGGTAACAGATAGTTGCTTTTGCGCACATAAGCATAATGCGTCAGAATACCAGAGGCACGAAACTCGCGGTAGTATTCATCGTCATCTTGAATAGAATAAAAAACCACAGGCATACGCGGACGTTCACGACGGATCGCAACGGCAGCTCCTACCCCACTGAGAGCGTGACGACCAGCGTGAGGATCTTGCAATTGCACATCCATCAGGATCACATCCATATCCAGCTCCAGCGCCTTCGCCACCGCCTCGCGTCCCGTCGCAGCCTCCCCGACGACCAGCACCGCTCCAGTCGCCTCTAGCCCTTCGCGCAGAGCCTTGCGCAATGGCCCATGATCGTCAACCAGCAATAATTTTGTGCTTGCCATACAACATACAAACCTTTATATAGAACATGCTATGTTTTTAATATTTCAGCTTATCTAATAGCTAAGAGTATACTAATTTGTGGCGAATGTACAGAGCCGCTATAGCTAGAGAACACTCTGTTAGATTGCTTGACACGGGCTTCTCTGCATTCTATCATAGCAGTAATTATACTAGC
>DASTZT010000524.1:0-2747 GCA_035764225.1 Ktedonobacteraceae bacterium | reverse complement strand
GGCTTCCATCGCAACGATAGCGTGCCAGATCGCCGGTTTTATAGAGCCGCGCCCCAGGCTGGTTACCGAAAGGATCGGGGAGAAATCGCTCCGCTGTCAGTTCAGGCCGACGCAGATAGCCCAGAGCTAATCCCGCACCTCCAATAAAAAGTTCGCCCGTTACGCCAATCGGAGCAGGTCGTTGTTGCTGATCCAGGACGTAGATCCGTAGATCAGCAATCGGCCTGCCGATCACACTTTTCGCCGGACGTTCCAGGTCTGCCATTGAAAGCCGATAACGGGTCACATGGACGGTCGTTTCGGTGATGCCGTACATATTTACCAGAGCAGGCAGCTGGTCTCCATGACGCTCAAACCAGGGCTGCAGCTTCTGAAAATCAAGCGCTTCCCCACCGAAGATAATCAAGCGTAATGCAAGCTCCAGAGCGGTGCCAGAGTTTTCCTCTGCCCAGATCAGTTGAGAGAATGCGGAAGGCGTCTGGTTCAACACAGTGATGCCCTCGCGACAAAGCAGCCGGTAAAATTCTTCTGGGGAGCGACTGACCAGATAGGGGACCAGCACGAGCCGACCGCCGTAGAGCAACGCCCCCCAGATCTCCCAGACGGAAAAATCGAAGGCATACGAGTGGAACATCGTCCACACGTCCCGCCGATCAAAATGGAAATCGGGGTTGGTAGCCGCGAAGAGCCGGACGACGTTGGCATGCGTGATCTGGACCCCCTTCGGTCTGCCGGTCGAGCCAGAGGTATAGATGACATAGGCCAGATCCTCCGGTTGGCTGCCAACAGCAATGTTGTTCACAGGCTGCCGGAAAAGCTGTTTTTGCTCATCTGCGCTTTCCAGACAGATCGTATATACAGGTTGGAGATTTTGCTGCGCTATTTTCTGGCTGAGAGCACTTGTTGTAAGCAGCACCGGGATCTGGGCATCCTGTAGCATATACTCGATTCGTTCGATGGGATAATCAGGATCGAGGGGAACATAGGCCCCGCCAGCTTTGAGGATGCCCAGCAATCCAACGATCATCTCAAGAGATCGCTGCAAGTACAAACCAACCAGCGTCTCTGGTCCTACTCCCAACTGGCGTAAGCGATGTGCCACTTGATTAGCACGCGCATTAAGCTCAGCATAGGTCAGGTGCTGCTCTTCATATACCAGGGCGATGGCGTCTGAGGAGAGTGCGACCTGTTCCTCGACTAGCTCATGGATGCAGCGTGTATGGGGATAGTGCGTCTGGGGCGTATTCCATTCAATGAGCAATTGTTGTTTCTCAGCATCTGGCAGGATGCGTAGATCGGAGATACGTTGCTCCGGGTGCGCAACGATGTTTGCCAACAAGATTTGATACTGTTCCAGCATGCGTGCAATAGTGGACTCATCAAACAGGTCTGTGTTGTATTCCCACACCAGAAGAAATTCTTCGGTGCCACTTTGAGGATGTTTGCCCAGGTATTGCTCAGCCCGTGGAACCACAAGCACGTTCATGTCGAATTTGGCTGAACCGTTGCTAATGCTTTCATCAAGGCTGACCATCAAATGTGGGCGTTTCAAATCCGGCATGGGAGGATCATGGAAATTGAACATGATCTGAAACAAGGGATTGCGTGTCGCATCACGTCCTGGTTGTACAGCTGTTACCACCTGGTCGAAGGGAAGATCCTGGTTCGCATAGGCCTCTGTTGTGACCGTATGGACACGACGAAGCAGTTCGCGAAATGGCGGATTACCTATCATCTGGGTACGCAGCACGACATTATTAATAATCATGCCTAATAACCCCTCCGTTTCACGCCAGCGACGATTAGCGATGGCCGTGCCAACGGGGAGATCTTCCTGCCCGCTGTAGCGATAGAGCAGGATCAGAAAAGCGCTGAACATTGTCATAAAGAGCGTTACCCCCTCATGTTTACTCAAAGCGCGTAGCCCTGCTCCTATGTGTGGTGGTAACGCAGCATGTAATGTAGCGCCCAGAAAACTCTGTTGAGGAGAGCGAGGACGATCAGTAGGCAAGTCAATGGATGGCGGACTATCACTAAGCTTTTGCTTCCAATAAGCCATTTGAGTCTTTGCCACATCACCTTCCATCCATTGGCGCTGCCAGACGGCGAAGTCGGCAAATTGAATGGGAAGCTCTGGCAAGGGAGAAGGTTTCCCGGCTGCAAATGCCTCATAGAGCGTAAGGGTTTCACTGAGCAGCACATTTGCTGACCATCCATCATGCACCAGGTGATGTTCAACCAGGATCAAGACATGCTCATGTGCCGCCAGACGCAGGAGGGTCCAGCGGAGCAACGGTAATTGGGTGAGAGCAAATGGCCTACGAAGTTCCTCGTGTATGAGCTGCTGCGCTACGGCCTCGCGCTCCTCTTTGTCCAAGCGTTGCAAGTCTATGAGCGGTAATTTTACCGTCAAGGCAGGATGGATGATCTGAACCGGTCGTCCATCAACCTCAGGAAAGGTCGTGCGAAATATTTCATGGCGGCGGACAATCTCGTTCAGGCTACGTTCCAGAGCTGCGACATCCAGCATGCCTGAAAGCCGATGAAGAGTTTGTGTGTTATAGGCCAGGCTGCCAGGGTCCAGTTGTTGGATAAACCATACCCGCTCCTGAGAAAAAGAGAGCGGGAGGTGACCATCTCTTGCTGCGCGTGGGATAGTAATAGCCGATGAAACTGGTTCTGCATCGCTGCCCTGTTCGATGCTAGAAGCCAGTTGAGCTATAGTAGGAGCGGCAAAAAGACTCTGC
>DASTZT010000523.1:0-4589 GCA_035764225.1 Ktedonobacteraceae bacterium | reverse complement strand
AGTACGCGCAACTTTCAAAGCTCCATGACCATAGGCATCAGCTTTCAGGCTAACAAGCACCTGAACCTGAGGACCAACCAGGGCTTTAAGCTTCCGTGTATTATTGGCGATGGCGCTCAGGTCGATTTCAACCCAGGTGGGGCGTTCCGGGCGCATCACCACGATCTGTTTCCAGCCCGGTGTCTGACGGACCAGCCTTTCCTGCGCCTGGTCGGGGTGTGCCATTAGCCGTTCTGTGACACGCTCCATCCGCGTCTCTTCCGAACCTTTAATCAGAATGGCATACGGCACTCCAGGCTGCTCTATGGCAGATGTTTTTGCTCCGATGAGGCTACGAACTGCTGCCGCTGCATCTTCGTGAGTAGAAGTCACGATGACCCGTTCTTCCGCCAGTCCTGCACGCCTGGCCTCCGCAGCGATAATGGCGGCACGTTCGCCACGCGCCACAAGATAATCCACGCTCTGGGCCGTTGTATTTCCTATGATGCGGTGGGCCTCTTCCTCGTAGCCGCCCAGACTGAGCATATCGCCCAGAACGGCGATGCGGGAACCGGCAGATAGTGCTTGAAGCGTGGCCAGGCCCGCGAGCATGCTGGCTGGTGTGGCATTATGGCTATCATCGAGCAGGGTTGTGCCGTTGATGCCAGGAAGCGGCTGAAGTCTGCCGGGGAGTGGCTGGACATGCGCCATTGCGCGTTGAAATTCTTCCGGGTTCATCCCGCAAAGCTGGCTGATGTAATAGGTTGCCAGCATCGTCGAAATATGATGAGCGCCAAGAAGGTGAGAGGCTAGCCTGATCGGCTGCTTATGAGGAACGTTTGCCTCCTCGCCCTCTGGGAATATACCGCTTACTCCTGCCCACCTCACCTGAATATCCTGTACCTGGGATGGCGCAAAAGGGTAATACCGGGCAATATGGCGCTTTTCTGTTGTTGAAGCGATTTGCTCTCGTATCAGGGGATCGTCCTGGTTAAAAATTGCTATCCCATTATCTGCAAGACAAGTAAAAAGCGTTCCTAGCTCGGCAGCAAATTGTTCAAGGGAGCCAAAATATTGCAGATGCGCAGGGCTGATATTGGTAAGTATGCCGATATGGGGGCGGGCGATACGACAAAGAGCGGCAATTTCTCCAGGGTGGTCGCATCCTAGCTCCAATACGGCATATTCGTGTCGTTCTTCCAGCCGTCCCAGCGAGAGAGGCAGGCCGAGCAGATCATTGTAGTTTTGCCAGCTTCTAAAGGTCGCGAAGTTGCCGGAAAGAATGCTAGCAATCGCCTCCTTTGTGCTGGTTTTGCCGACGCTGCCAGTAACGGCGATGACCGTTGGATGCCATCGTTTGAGAATAGCCGCAGCATAGTGTTGTAATGCAAGACGCGTATCATCGACGACAATGGTGGCAATATTGCTCTGTTCGAGTTCTGTTTGCCTTTCCCTGGAAAGCGCATTGATGAATCTGGCTTCCAGCAGCACTCCCGCCGTCCCTCGTCGGATGGCATCGAACAAAAAATCATGACCATCGCCGCGTTCACCGCGCACAGCTACGAACATCTCACCCGGCATAAGCTGGCGGCTATCGTGACTGAAGGCGTCAAAACGTACTTGTGTTCCAGGGTAGCGCAAAATGCCATTGGTGGCGTTAAGCAGGTGATCGAGATAGATCAATCTCTCCTCCAGTTGGGGCAGGTCTTACACCTGCCCAGCAATGGAAAGGTTTTCTGTAACGAGGGCAAGTGTGAGACCTGCCCCTTACGTTTATACTAATCGGCAGTATGGCGCGGGCCAATATTTAGCGAGCCAGGATGTATTGCATCCCTCCCATCTGCTTTACCATACCCTTTAGCTCCATCACTGTCAATGTCGCTGAGACAATGTCGGCTGGGAGCGTTGACTCACGGATCAGATCATCGATGTGGCGGGGATCGTGGCTGAGGAGCGAGAGTAGCGTATGCTCTTCGGCGTTATCGGGAAGGATCGCCTGGGCCTCGACATGCTGTGGCACCATAAACAAATTGAGGTTCGCCAGAATGTCCTGTACATTTGTCACCGGGTGCGCGCCCTCCTGAATTAATTTATTTACCCCGATACCTCCAGGTGAGAAAATGCCTCCGGGGACAGCAAAAACTTCTCGGCCCTGCTCCAGAGCCGAGTTAGCTGTAATCAACGCGCCGCTTTGATGAGGAGCTTCCGTTACCAGCACACCCAGCGATAAGCCAGAAATGATATGATTGCGGGCGGGAAAGTTGCCAGATTCTGGTCGCACACCTAGAGGAAAGGCTGTGAGCAATGCCCCCTGCCCGGACTCGACAATGCGTCGCGCAAGTTGATAGTTTCCGGCTGGATAGATGATGTCCAGGCCGCTTGCCAGCACCGCAATAGTACGGCCTCCCGCATCCAATGCTGCTGTGTGGGCGACCGTATCAACGCCCAGTGCCAGACCGCTCACAATCGTAATCTTGCCTTTGGCTAGCTCGCCAGCGAAACGCTCAGTGACCTGGCGGCCATAAGTACTCATTTTGCGCGTTCCCACAATACCAAGCGCGTATTGGCGATCATCCTCCGTGAGCGTGCCACAGACATATAGCACTGGGGGAGCATACTCGATTTTTTTGAGTAAAGGGGGATATGTTTCGTCTTTCCACGTAATCACGCGGATACGCAACCGCTCTAACTTTTCTAACTCCTGATGAGGGATAATCGTGGCTCGCTGCTTAAGAAACGCCTGGATGGTTCGCTGATCCAGGCCTATGGCAGTTAAATCCTCCCTGCTTGCCTTCCATGCTGCCGCCACATCGCCTTTAAAGAAGTCGAGCAACAATTTAAAACGTACTGGACCGATGCCGAGCACCCGGCTAAAGGCGATCCAGTACGCCAGTTCATCTAAAGATAACGCTTCGGATGGATAGTAGCGGGCGGTCCCTTCAAACACTCCCATCTCACACTTCTTCTTGCCCATCGAATAACTACTCCTGTGATACTCGTTTCTCTGGTGGTTGATTCACGTATTCCTGATTATAAGTAAATGGGGAGGACAACTCCCTTTGATGCTCGGCTCCTGGTGTGGCTGGCGGTCCCCAATGCGCTGTGTAACCTCCCGCCTGTGGCCGACTGGCTGGTCTGACAGGTGCCTGTTGATAGTGTGATGGCCACGGAGCTGAAGGGGGCGGCGGGGAGGCATAAGTTGCCGGACTCATATAGGGCAGATTGCGATTGGCCGATAGCGGAGGCAAGGTGCTATTGATAATTTGTTGGGCCTGTCTGGCTAACTGATTGCTTGTCCGGGCGTTGCGTTGGTAGACGAGCAGGCCAGTAATGCCAATCATCGGCAGGAGCGCAAGCAATATGCCTAAAAGAACGAGCAGAGGCTCTGCGTTATCAACAGTACTGGGTTGTGCTATCGGCTGGTGTGTCTGGGCGGCTGGCGTGAGCTGACTTGGGGCCAGCGTCGCGGGCTGGTTAAGGTACAGGTGCCATTGATTTTCTAGATGTGCCTGATCGATTCTTAATGCCAGGACCAGATCCTCTCCAAAGTCCGTCTGCTGGTTGTTCATGTCCTTAATCAGCAAGGCCATTTTGTTACGTCCAAATGTATTGAACATATAGTCAATAAGATTCCAGCTCTGGGCATAAGCGAGATATGCCTGGTCCGCATCGGCAGGGAAGTCGAGCGAGATAGTTTTTAGTGGTATCAGGGAATGGCTGGCAAGAGCATCTTTGAGCCTGTTTGTCAGCGCAGGCTCTTTGTAAAGCTGATTATAGACAGCCATGCCTTCGTCAAACCAGATGGGAGCAGTATCCTGAAAGGTGAGCTGGTGGAAGATGAGATGGGTCAGCTCGTGTGGCATGTCACGTCTGAGCGTATCATCGACCAGACTATCGACAACGATGGATGCCTGATTGATTGAAGGAAAGGCAATGCCTCCCACCCATTCGTAGGATTGGGGCGGTAGCGCCCCGTGAAAATCATTAGCATTTTGATAAACCCAGAGATTGATGGGGTGCTGCAATCCGCCTCCCAGGTTATCGCTAATGCGTTTGATATTGGTGCTGGCCTGACTCAAAACGGCCTGACCAAAATCTTGCGTGCGGTTATACCAGTTGACCTGCAATAAGCCCTGTGTCGCGTGCTGCCAGAAGAATCGTGTATCGGTCATCGTGAAATTTTGCGGATTGTCTGTATGGTTGTTATTGGCGCTATCTTGCACTCTCCAATAATAGCTGATGGGTGTTCCGGGCGGGGCAAAGTTGCTGCTCGTGATTTCTTCATGCCAGCGCAACGTCACAGTGCCTGTGGGCGGAGTGGCGTTAACGGTGTGGAACTCTTGATATCCTCTTGCGCCATACATAATATAGATAGTGGCCTGAGTAATGGTACTACTGGCATCATGTGCGCTCATCTGAAAGTCGATGCTTTTCGGAAAATTGAGGGTATCAGTCTGGGAAGTTACGGTGATGGGATCTTTAAAAGCCTGTGCGTTAGCGGAAAAAATGAAAGGTAGGAGTGCAGATATAAAAAAACAGGCAAAAAGAAGGCGTAACAGGTGAAAGCGCCATGAGAACATAAAAAAGGCTCCTCTCAGCAATAGACAATC
>DASTZT010000522.1:0-4772 GCA_035764225.1 Ktedonobacteraceae bacterium | reverse complement strand
CGTAATAATTCTCAGCTTTGGTCAGATACGTGGTATCATTGGTTGCCAGATAGAGCCAGATAGCACCCCAGACCAGTTCGTCGTTATAGCCACTGAATGAGGTATAGAAGCTGCTGGCTGCGGTAATACAGGAGTCGTACTTGCCCCGAAAATTGTCGGCAAAGGAGTAGAGCTGTTTGGCATGCGTGAGGAGAGTACTCGCGTAGGTCGGATCGGTCGATTGGAACACCATCGAAGCCGAGGCCATCGCGGCTGCCGTCTCACCCGCCAGATCAGAGCCTGGACAACTCTCGTCGATCTTGTAAGCGGGACGCGCCATCTGCATCACCTCTGCTGGTCCCCAAAAGGCGTGATCCGCATTAGGATCACCAACCTGCCCATACAGTACGTCAGGCGAGGGGTGTGCTTTGATAAAATAATCGGTGGCCCACTTGATATTATTCAAAATATACTGCAACTGGCCATCCTGCACATAGGCATCGCGATTGGCAATGACTCCCCAATCAAGCATGGTGACAGACCAGGCCATCGGCAACCCAAATTTGACATGGTCCCCAGCATCATACCAGCCCCCGGTCAGATCAAGGCCAACGTCTGACCCGTCGTTCATAGCCGAGTTGCCGATCCAGGGCACACGGTTCCAGGATGGTTTAGGGCCAGAACTCTGCTCTTCATAAAAGTATATGGCCTTCTGCAATGCCTCCCCATAGTTAAAGGTTGGATTGGCATGGACAATCGCAGAGCGCAGCGGACCTACGAGAACAGAGGCCAGCAGGATCATGCAGAGCAGAGGTAGAATAAGGATGGTAGATGGTTGCTTCAACCTGCGTATACCGAGCTTCTTGATCGGCATCATATGCCTCTGTCCTTTCAGGGTATAGGCTCCCCTTTTTATAGCTATTCCCAAACAAAACATGAGCGTATGATGTACTGTACCTACCCTGATGATCCAGATACAAGGGCACATACTAGACAGTTACTAAGCATCTAGCCAGCAGCACTGCCTGGCAAGGGCAACTCAGCCCTGCCAGGTGACGGATTTCGTACAGGTATCCGTAGACGAGGTAAACGTGAAAATAAGCTGGCCTTTTTCTCCAGGAGAACTCCTGATATACACAATTACCTGTGATGGTTGCCCCGATGCGCTTGTTCCCTTGCTAGCATTGAATTGTGTCGGCAACGTGCTGCTAGCATTCCAGGTCAATGGTCCCAGGTCATTACTATACAGCCAGAACGTCAGCGTACAGCGATAGCCGAGCGATTCCAGGATACAGTCCTGCGGCGTTAAATTGGCAGGAGTGATCTCGGCCATGAGAGCAGAGGGGACCGTCGGCATATCAACGGGAGAG
Source organism: Ktedonobacteraceae bacterium (assembly GCA_035764225.1). Taxonomy (GTDB): domain Bacteria; phylum Chloroflexota; class Ktedonobacteria; order Ktedonobacterales; family Ktedonobacteraceae; genus DASRHT01. The sequence continues at coordinate 3,423 of DASTZT010000522.1, read as the reverse complement.
ACCGTCGGTGTCGGTGTGACAATGCCAGCGACCTGAGGGAATGGCTGCGCCTGGGTCTCTCTCTTCGTGACAGACACAGCATGAGCCGTTGATGAGGTCAGAGCCGGGGAGCGCAGCTGGTTGAAAGAAAACCCGGTGAGAAGAAGGGCCGCGACAACGATCAGGATGAGAGCAATGCCGGTGCCTCCTACGCGCAGCATCTGGCTGGTAGAGCGCTTGTGTTGTTCTGGCAGCACAGGCAGAGGTGGTGGTGGCGCACTGGTTGGGGGAGGCGGGGGCGGGGCCAGTCCTCGTTGATCGAGCCACTCACGAATAGCGGTAGCATTCAAATGATTGACGCTTTCAAACGCGCTTAGACTGGCCTCGCCCAATAGCTGGGCTTCTTTATGTTGCCCCTGCAACGCTCGTACATATGCCTCTCCCCACAGCAAATGGGCCTGCTGATCATATGTCGCACTTTGGAGAATGTATGTGAAGGTATCCGTCCGTTTTGGCCAGGAAGGTGCTACGGGAGGAGTGTTCTTTCCTGCGTGCAGCTCCTTTGCTTGCCATTCTATGCCTGCTTGAAAGAGGTGGGAAGCAGGCGAGCGTGGGGAGGAGTCGTTCCCATTGCTCTCTTGTGGTTGGTCTGCGCCTTCCAGCAGCCCCAATTCTGCTGTGTTTTTGCTGAAGAGCGTGCAGAGTTTCTCGCGAAAATAGGGGGTAGGGGAAAACAAGCCTCGTTCCCAGCGGCTTACCGTAGTGGCGTCTGTACCAAGCTGTTGCGCCACTTTGGCCTGGGACCAACCCCGTAGTTCGCGTGCCTGTTTCAAACGACGATTCGGTGTCATACTCGCGTCCTCCAATGACCTCGTCGTAACGACCGACTGTGTAACGCCTCGATCACAAACTCTTACGTTGGAACATGCACAACGATGTCCTCTCTGACTCCTGTCCTGCCCGCTTCTATCTGTCCATAGTATGTCTAGTGGCTGTCGTTGTATGCAGAAAAATGATTAGCTACACTACAAACAAAACCAGTTCATCAGGTATCTTACCATTACTTACCCATTGATGTAAACGTTCACGTAAACGATTACGATTTTTCCTTTTCCTCACACCGCTCTAACAACACAGTAAGAAGGAGGTGCAGAGCAGACAGAGACGCTACTCACAGCTTATTCCGGGGATAACTGTCGCTCTCCTCAAACGCTGGCTCCGTCATGGGGCATCGACGCCGTCATCTGGAGAGTAATTGGACGGTCTACACCACCTGGGTTCAGCATTACGTAAAAAGGAGGTTAGAGTGATTCCAAAGAGGATCTTTCACTATGCCTTGCTAGGGATCATCGTCATCGTGTTGACGGTCTCTGGATTTTTAGGAGCCCAACGCATCCCGCTGGCGCATAGTGCTACTCAAGCGACAAATGCCACATCCATCTATACTCAGCATTTCATGACGCTCTACAACGAGATCAAGAATCCGGCCAATGGGTACTTTAGCCCTCTGGGTATCCCCTATCATTCAGTGGAGACCCTGATAGTCGAAGCGCCAGACTACGGCCACGAAACCACGTCGGAAACGTTCAGCTTCTGGATCTGGTTGGAGGCGACTTTCGGTCAGGTGACGGGAAACTGGCAACCCTTTATCAACGCCTGGGCAACGATGGATAAGTATATGATTCCATCACACGCCGATCAGCCGACCAATAGCGGCTATAATCCCAGCAGTCCCGCGCAGTACGCGCCGGAGTCACCCAATATCACCGATTATCCGACCCAACTCTCCACTTCCGTGTCGGTGGGGCAAGATCCACTGGCCAACGAACTCCAGCAGACCTACGGCACCTCCGATATCTTTGGGATGGCCTGGCTGCTCGACACGGATAACTGGTATGGTTACGGTCACTGCGGGGATGGCACGACCAAACCATCTTTTATCAACTCGTACCAGCGCGGCGCATCGGAGTCGGTCTGGAAGACAGTGGTTCAGCCAGAGTGTGAGACATTCACCTGGGGCAGGAACGATGGGACTGGCTTCTTGACCCTCTTCAACACGGCGGCTTCGGGCGGTGGCTACTCGCAGCAGTGGCGCTATACCGATGCACCCGATGCTGATGCGCGTACGGTCCAGGCAGCTTTTTGGGCCTATACCTGGGCGACTGCTCAGGGACAGGGAAGCGCGATAGCTTCTCAAGTTGCCGAAGCAGCGAAGATGGGTGACTATCTGCGCTACGGCACGTACGATAAATACTTCAAGACACTGGGTTGTACAAGCACGAGTTGCCCGGCTGGCAGCGGCAAAAACAGTTCAACCTACTTGCTGGACTGGTACTATGCCTGGGGTGGAGCACTCCCTTCCGCCGGTAGCTGGGCCTGGCGTATTGGTGCCAGCTCTGCCCACCAGGGCTACCAGAACCCCCTGGCCGCATGGGCGCTGAGCAATGTGCCTGCCCTCGAACCCAAGTCTCCAACCGCCCCTGGCGATTGGGCAACCAGCTTGCAACGTCAGCTACAGTTCTATCAGTGGCTACAATCGGCTGAAGGTGCCATTGCTGGTGGCGCGACCAACAGCTGGAATGGCCAGTATGGCACTCCTCCCGCCGGTGATCCCACGTTCTACGGCATGGCCTACGACTTCGAACCGGTATTCCATGATCCACCCAGTAACAACTGGTTTGGTTTCCAGGCATGGTCAATGGAACGGGTCGCCGAGTATTACTTCGAGAGCGGCGATGCGACGGCCAAATCGATTCTGGATAAATGGGTCGCCTGGGCCAAGTCTGAGACGACCATCAACGCTAATGGTACCTATACGATCCCTTCGACCCTTAACTGGAGCGGCCAGCCGGGAGGAAACTGGACCTCCGGGACGACTTCGGTGAACAATGCGGGTCTGCATGTGACGGTGGTAGACACTACCACTGATGTAGGTGTCACGGCTGCGCTGGCCAAGACCCTGCTGTACTACGCAGCCAAATCTGGCGACAGCTCGTCGCGCACTCTGGCCCAGACGCTGCTGACCGACATGTGGGCCAACTATGCTGACAGCATCGGCGTCTCTAATCCCGAAACCCGCACGGACTATAGCCAGTTTAACGACTCAGTCTCTATTCCTGCAAATTGGGTAGGCACCAATGCTCAGGGCGCGACGCTCAATTCGTCCACAACGTTCCTCACTGAGCGGCCCAAGTATACGTCAGATCCCGCCTTCCCAAAAGTGCAAGCCTACCTGAATGGGGGTCCAGCACCAACGTTTAACTACCACCGTTTCTGGGCCCAGGCCGATATCGCAATGGCGATGGCTGATGTCGATATTCTGTTCCCGACATCATCAGGGACACCTACGCCCACACCAACGCAGACAAATACGCCTACGCCCACACCGACGCAAACAACAACACCAACACCAACGCCCAGCCCGACGCCCAGTCCCACTCCGAA
>DASTZT010000521.1:0-10064 GCA_035764225.1 Ktedonobacteraceae bacterium | reverse complement strand
AAATGGCGAAGAAGAAGTTCGAGCGGACGAAACCGCATGTGAACGTAGGAACGATAGGACACATCGACCACGGCAAGACGACCCTGACCGCGGCGATCACCAAAGTGCTCGCCGCCGCTCAGCTTGCCAAATACACGGCCTTTGACCAGATCGACAAAGCGCCCGAAGAGCGCGAACGCGGCATCACGATAGCGATAGCGCACCTGGAATACGAGACGGAACAGCGCCACTACGCGCATGTGGACTGCCCCGGTCACGCCGACTATATCAAGAACATGATCACGGGAGCCGCGCAGATGGACGGGGCGATCCTGGTGGTGAGCGCCCCGGATGGGCCGATGCCGCAGACGCGCGAGCATGTGTTGCTGGCCCGGCAGGTGGAAGTGCCCGCCATCGTGGTCTTCTTGAACAAAGTGGACATGATGGAAGACGAAGAACTGCTCGAACTGGTGGAACTGGAAGTGCGCGAACTACTCTCCAAGTACCAATTCCCCGGCGATGACGTGCCGGTGATCCGCGGCTCGGCGCTCAAAGCGTTGGAAAGCAAAGGCGATCTCTCGCGCAACGACGCGGATGCTGCCTGTATCTGGGAACTGATGGATGCCGTCGATAGCTACATTCCCACCCCGCCACGCGCGACCGACAAGCCCTTCTTGATGCCAGTGGAAGACGTGTTTGGCATTAAGGGACGTGGCACGGTGGCCACCGGACGTATCGAGCGCGGTCAGGTCAAAGTGGGCGAGTCGGTGGACATCGTGGGAATGAAGGAAGAGACCCGCACGGTGGTGGTGACCGGCGTGGAGATGTTCCAGAAGACGCTGGACCAGGGGATGGCCGGAGACAATGTGGGCTGCCTGCTGCGAGGTGTGGAGCGCACGGATATCGAGCGGGGACAGGTGTTAGCCAAGCCCGGCTCGATCAAGCCGCATAAGACGTTCAAGGCGCAGGTCTACGTGCTCTCCAAAGAAGAGGGAGGCCGCCATACGCCGTTCTTCAACGGATATCGTCCGCAATTTTATGTCAGGACGACGGACGTGACGGGAGCGATCAAGCTGCCGGATGGAGTGGAGATGGTGATCCCAGGAGACAACATCGAGATGACGGTGGAGTTAATCCAGCCAGTGGCGATGGAAGAGGGCGTGAAGTTTGCGATCCGCGAGGGAGGCCGCACGGTGGGAGCGGGGATCTGCACCCAGGTGCTTGGATAAACGATGGTCGGGCGGGGCTGGTCCCCGCCCTGGTTGTGCATGCATCTTGCTGCGGTAGCACACGATCACCACAACCAGCATGCCTTTGACCCTATATCAGGAGAAAGAAATGGCAACCGGAACGAAACAGCGCATCCGCATTCGACTCAAGGCGTACGACCATCGTATCCTCGACCAGTCGGCAATGCAGATTGTCAATACTGCACAGCAGACAGGTGCTCGCGTCTCTGGGCCAGTGCCTTTGCCAACAGAGATTGACAAATATACCGTGATGCGATCACCCTTTATCGACAAAGATGCCCGCGAACAGTTTGAGATTCGGACGCATAAGCGTTTGATTGATATTATTGATCCGACAAATAAAACGGTTGAAGCTCTAACCCGTTTGAATCTGCCCGCAGGTGTGGACATCGAAGTCAAACTGTAGAAAAAAAGCCTTATTGTCAAAGCGAAGAGCGACAGTAGGGAAGCAGGGCGGGGGCGAGCCGCCGCCCCTACAGTGAAGAGAGGAAAGAATATGCTCAATGCATTGTTGGGCAGAAAAATCGGCATGACCCAGGTGTTCGGGCCTGACGGAACCGTCATTCCAGTGACCGTAATAGAAGCTGGCCCCTGTGTCGTGACCCAGATTAAAACGGCTGCCCGTGACGGCTATGAAGCCGTCCAGATCGGTTTTGAGCAGGCTTTAACGAAGCATACAACCCGGCCCCAACTGGGACACCTGGGACATCGCCTGCCATTATTGAAGGCGCAACGCAAGCGTTTGCAAGAATATCAGCAAGAGCAGCGAAAGTCTAAGTCAGAGAATGCATCTGGCGAGGACGATCAGGCTGCTACAAAACCAGACAAACAAGTTCAGAAGCTGCTCAAAGTACAGGAAAATCGGCAGCGTCGTCCTGGTCCCGAACTTGGGCCATTCAAAGTGTTGCGAGAAGTGGGCCTGCAAGAAGGCACGACCCTGGAGAACGTTGAACTGGGCACCAGCTTTGATGCTGGCCTGTTTACCGACGGCGAGGCGGTTGACATCGTCGGAACCTCCAAAGGTAAAGGCTTTCAAGGCGGCATGAAGCGGCACGGTTTTGGTGGTGGCCCCAAGACGCATGGTCAGTCCGACCGTTCGCGTGCTCCTGGCTCGATTGGCTCCGGCACCACCCCTGGTCGTGTGCTAAAAGGCACGCGTATGGCTGGTCGTATGGGGAATGCGCGTGTAACTGCGAAAAAATTGCAAGTGGTTCAGGCTGATCCTGAGCGTAATCTGCTGGTGGTAAAAGGCTCGGTGCCTGGAGCGAACGGCAGCTTGCTGATGATTAAGAAGCATGTAATGAGGTAACCGAAATGCCCTCGACTACAGTATATAACATGGCTGGAGAGGCCGTAGAACAGCTCGAACTGAGCGAGCAGGTGTTCGGAGTCACCCCCAATATGGCGGTTCTCCACCAGGTTGTGACCGCACAACTGGTGAATCGCCGTCAAGGCAATGCTTCGACCAAAACTCGCAGCGAAGTATCGGGCGGCAACAAAAAACCCTATAAGCAGAAGGGAACGGGCCGGGCCCGTCAGGGAAGTACGCGTTCGCCCCAGTTCAGGCATGGTGGTGTCGTATTTGGCCCGAAGCCGCATCCATATCACCATGATGTGCCGAAGAAGATGCGCCGCCTGGCAATTCGTTCAGCTTTGTCTGACAAAGTCGCCAACGAGAGCTTGATCGTCGTCAACGATCTCTCAATGGAGGAACCGCGCACCAAAGAGATGCTGGCGCTGCTAGAAAAGCTGCCGACCAGTAAAGGCGAAAGAAGGCGCGTGTTGATGATGTTGCCCAAACGGGACGAAAACATCATTTTATCGACGCGCAACATCCCGACTGCCAAAGTACAGCACGTCTCCTCGATCAACGTTGTGGAACTGCTGAAGCACGATTATGTCGTCATGCCTGTCGAGACCGTCCGTTGGATCGAGATGGTATTTGGCGAGGGTATGAGCGCTGAAGAAGCGAGCCTCAAGATCTCTGAAGAGGCGTCAACGCCGAGCAGCGCAGAGTAGGCGAGGAGGAAAAACTGTGGAACTCACAGAAGTACTACGCCAGGGTATAATCACCGAGAAAACGGTCCGGCTGCAAGCTCAGAACCAATATACCTTTAAAGTGGCGTTGAAGGCGAATAAAATTGATGTGCGCCGCGCGGTCGAAACCCTGTTCAATGTTCAGGTAGTGAAGGTCAATATCATCCGCATGCCTGGCAAGCCCAAGATGATCCGGCAACGCGGATCGATGCCGAGACCTGTAGCACCGCGCGAGTGGAAAAAGGCGATTGTTACCCTGCGTGATGGGCAAACGATTGACGCATTGAAGGCGTAAGGGATTTAAGAGATGCCAATTAGACAGTATCGACCAACGTCTCCTGGGCGTCGCGGCATGTCAGTTTCGACATTCGAGGAGATCACCAAGACCAGGCCAGAGAAATCTCTGACGGTCAAACTTAATAAAAAGGCCGGTCGCAACAACCAGGGAAAAATCACGACTCGTCATCGTGGCGGTGGCGCAAAGCGTGCCTATCGCCTGATTGACTTTAAGCGTAACAAGCTGGGGATTCCGGCCAAAGTCGCGGCCATTGAGTATGATCCGAATCGCTCCGCCCGTATCGCGCTTCTACATTATGTCGATGGGGAGAAGCGATACATTATTGCTCCCTATGGGCTGAAGGTGGGTGACCACGTTGTGTCAGGCCCGGAAGCCGATATCAGGGTTGGCAATACGCTGCCGTTAAAGAACATCCCCACCGGCACGACCATTCACAACATCGAGATGCAGCGAGGGCGGGGTGGTCAGCTCGTGCGGGGCGCAGGCGTGGGCGCGCAATTGATGGCCAAAGAGGGAGATTACGCCCTGATCCGTCTGCCTTCAGGTGAGCAACGGAATATCCACATTCTCTGTATGGCAACCATCGGGCAGGTTGGCAATATTGATCATGAAAACGTCAGTATTGGTAAAGCAGGGCGTTCGCGCCATATGGGGCGTCGTCCCACCGTGCGAGGCTCTGTGATGAACCCCCGTGACCATCCTCATGGTGGTGGTGAGGGCCGTGCTCCCATTGGTGGCAAGCCGCAAACCCCCTGGGGCAAACCCGCCCTGGGCTACAAGACCCGCAGGAACAAGAGGACGGATCGCTTCATTGTCCGGCGGCGCAATGCTGGCAGGAGGAGGAAGTAATGTCGCGCTCAAGGAAAAAAGGGCCATACATTCATGAGTCGCTCAGAAAAAAGGTATTGAGCATGAAGAGGAGCGGCGACCGTCGTCTGATCAAGACCTGGTCGCGTGCCTCGATGATCTTCCCTGAGATGGTTGGCATGACCATCGGTGTCCATAATGGGAAAACGCATGTCCCTATCTACATTACTGAGAACATGGTAGGCCATAAGTTAGGCGAATTTGCCCCCACAAGACATTTTCGTGGTCATGCGGGTGGCAAGAGCGAACGCACTACGTCAGTACGATAAGCGTGCGTTACGGGGTCAGCGTGCCCCACATCAAGAGTGTTTAGCAAGCGAGGGCGCGATAGATCGTGCGAAGACGCGATAGATCAGAACCCTCTATGATGTAGAGGTTATGAGATGCAAGTCAGGGCTATTGCGAAAGATATTGGCATTCCGCCGCGCAAGATGCGTCTGGTCACCAATGCGGTGAAAGGGCTTCGGGTGAATGAGGCTCTGGCTATTCTACAATATTTGCCTAACGCGGGTGCGGTGCCTGTCAAGAAGGTTGTCTCATCAGCAGCGGCCAATGCGGAGAATAACTATAATCTCAATCCAGATGACCTGTATATTCTGAATATTGTAGCGGATGACTCGTTTCGGATTAAGCGTGTAAAGCCTCGGTCGCATGGGCGAGCGGCTCGTATTTTGCGCCGTTTCTGTCATGTCACCGTGACTGTCTCAGATGATCCGGCTGACGCGGGCCGCTAAAAGGGCTACTATGCATTCAGGTGACGCGTCCGCGCCAGGCTGAATGGTAGAGAAGGAGGACACTTTTGGGACATAAAGTGCATCCCGTTGGGTTCAGGCTTGGCGTCGTTAAGGGCTGGCAGTCTCGCTGGTACGCTGAGCGTGATTATAAAGATATTGTGGCGGAAGATTTGCAGATCCGCCAGCTTATCAATAAAGAACTTGCTAATGCCGCTGTTTCACGGATCGAGATCGAGCGTGCTGCTGCGGACCAGGTTCAGATCAAGATTCATACAGCCAAACCAGGTATTGTTATTGGTAGAAGTGGCGAGAAGGTTGATAAGCTAAGAAACCTGCTGGAGTCGAAGACCAGGAAGCGCCGCGTGCGCGTGGAGATCATCGAGATCCGCCAGCCGGAACTGGATGCAACCCTGGTGGGACGGAGCATTGCGGAACAGTTGGAGAAGCGCGTCTCTTTCCGCCGTGCGATGAAACAGGCTGTGCAGAAGTCGATGCGTGCCAATGCCAAAGGCATCAAAATTATCGTTGGTGGCCGTCTTGGAGGAGCGGAAATCGCGCGCTCTGAGAAAGAGGTTGAGGGGAAAGTTCCCCTGCATACGCTGCGTGCTGACATCGATTATGGTCAGGCAGAGGCGCATACAACCTTTGGTGTCATTGGAATCAAAGTGTGGATTTACCGGCGCGATATTCTGCCGAGCAAGCGCCGTGAAGCAGGGGAAGCAGCGCCAGAAGCTGTGATCCAGCCGGCATATGTCCCCCGCGAGGGCGGCGAGCGTCGGGGTGGCGATCAGCGTCGGCGCGATGGAGGACAACGCGGAGAGCGTGGAGAGCGCGGTCAGCGTCCGCAAGGAGACCGACCACGAGGCCCACGCCCACAGGGAGATCGGCCACCCCGTCCTCAGGGCGAGAGGCCACCACGTCCCCAGGGAGATCGACCTCAAGGGGATCGACCTCCGCGTGCTCAGGGAGAGCGCGGTCAGCGTCCGCAAGGAGACCGACCACGAGGCCCACGTCCTCAAGGGGAGAGGCCGCCGCGTGCTGCCGACCAGGCACCTGCCAGCCAGGCGGAGACAACTCCGACCATGCCTGCAACTCCACCGGAGGCACCTGCTACCGATGCCGGTGCTACACAGAGCGAACAGAGCGAGTAGAGGAGAGCTGAGCCATGTTATTGGCACCGTCACGTACAAAATATCGCCGCCAGCATCGTGGCCGCATGAAAGGCCAGGCCCATCGAGGCAACAGCATTGCCTTCGGCGATTTTGCCTTGCAGGCGTTGGAGCCTTGCTGGTTAGAGGCTCGTCAGATCGAGTCAGCGCGTATCGCGCTCACCCGCTTTATGAAGCGCGGTGGCAAAGTGTGGATTCGCGTTTTCCCTGACAAGCCAATTACAGCCAAACCTGCTGAAACCCGTATGGGTAGTGGTAAAGGTGCGGTTGACCATTGGGTAGCCGTGGTCAAGCCAGGCCGTATCATCTTCGAGATCGGCGGCGTCAGCGAGGAAATCGCTAAAGAAGCCGTCCGTCTGGCCGGTCATAAGCTGCCAATCAAGACGCGCTTTATTACGCGAGGGGAGGCAGAGAGTGTCGAAGCTTAATGAACGTCGCAAAGAAGTGCGCGAAATGACTGTTGGTCAGATCCAACAGGAAATCAAAGAGATGCGGCTGAAACTGTTCAACCTCCGCTTACAACAGCAGCGTGGTGAAGTAAAAAATAGCCGCGTGTTTACGCAGACGCGCAAGGATATTGCTCGTCTGCTGCACCGCCTGACTATGTTGGAGAAGGAACATGACGCAGCAATCTAGTACCGCGACGACAGAGAAGACCCGCCGCCAACAAAAAGTTGGGCGTGTCGTCAGCAACAAAATGGATAAGACCATCGTCGTTGTCGTCGAGTCATTAAAGAAACACCGTATCTACAAGCGTACATATAAACAGACAAAGCGCTTTCATGTGCATGATGAAGCGAACACCGGTCAACTGGGCGACCTTGTTCGAATTGAAGAAAGCCGTCCGCTGAGCAAGCTCAAGCGTTGGCGCTTAGTTGAGATTATCAGGCGTGGTAGTGGCATCGTACCGGTAGAAGAACTGCTGGCCAAAGCCGACCCCAACCTGGATGCCGAAGAAGAGTCGGCAGAGTAGGGAGCAGATGAGATGATTCAACCACAAACACGTCTGAAGGTCGCCGATAATACAGGCGCAAAAGAGATTATGTGTATCCGCGTGATGAGCGGTTCGTCCAAACGCTATGCCGAGGTAGGAGATATCATCAAAGCCTCGGTCAAGCAGGCGACCCCCAATGGTCAGGTCAAAAAGGGCGAAGTCGTCAATGCGGTCGTCGTTCGGGTCGCCAAAGAGTATGCGCGTGCGGATGGCTCGCATATTCGCTTTGACGAGAACGCAGCCGTCATCATCGCTGCCGGTAATAACCCACGAGGCACACGTATCTTTGGCCCTGTGGCCCGCGAATTGCGCGAGCGGAACTTTATGAAAATCATTTCTCTCGCGCCTGAAGTGCTCTAACGAGGAAAAAGATGGCAACAAAACCGAAAGAGAAAAAGCCTCTTCACCTTGCCAAGATGAATATTAAAAAGGGTGACACCGTTAAGATTATCACTGGCAAGGATAAAGGGAAGGAAGGGATCGTTTCGCGGGCAATGCCACAGGTCAGCAAAGTGATTGTTGAGGGCCTGAACGTGGTCAAGAAGCATGTGCGCCCGCAAGGTCAGACCCAGCAAGGTGGTGTGATTGAGAAGGCGATGCCTATCCATGTTTCGAATGTGATGCTCAAATGTACCGAATGCGGCCAACCCACACGCGTGGCACATGAGCGCCGCCAGATGGGCGAAGATCAGAAATTGCGTCCGGTACGAATATGCAAGAAGTGTCATAAGATTATTGAAGATCGGATGAGGAGTAGTTAAGGCTATGGCATTACGCTTGAAAGAAAAGTACCGTCAGGAAGTTGTGCCAGCTCTGCAAAAGGAGTTTAGCTACTCGAATCCCATGCAGATTCCAACGGTAAAGAAAGTTGTGGTCAATATTGGCATGGGCGAGGTGATCCAGAATCCTAAAGCGATGGAAGCTGCTGTCGCTGATCTGGCCTCCATCACGGGGCAGCGTCCTGTGATTACCCGTGCCAAGCGATCAGTAGCGGCTTTCAAATTGCGCGAAGGGATGCAAATTGGCTGCATGGTGACGCTGCGCGGTCCGCGTATGTACATTTTCCTGGACAAGCTCATGAATGTAGCATTGCCGCGCCTGCGTGACTTCCAGGGGGTTTCCTCGGAAGCTTTTGATGGTCGCGGTAACTATACGCTGGGGTTGCGTGAACAACTGGTGTTTCCTGAGATTGATTATGATAAAGTTGATAAAGTGCGTGGCATGGAAGTAAGTGTGGTTACAACGGCGCGCACCGATCAAGAGGGAAGACGGCTGCTCGCACTGATGGGCATGCCCTTTAAGAAGTAACGCTGGAGGGCGGAATGGCAAAAATCTCAATGATTGTGAAGTCACAACGCAAGCCCAAGTTTAAAGTGCAGCAGCATAATCGCTGTAAGATCTGCGGGCGGCCTCGTGCCTATATGCGCAAATTCGGCCTCTGCCGAATTTGTTTCCGCGAGCGAGCATTGCGCGGTGAACTACCCGGCGTCACAAAATCAAGCTGGTAGTTGCAAAGATGAAAGAACACAAGGACGAAGGCCATCAGACAGGAACGCCTGCCCGGTATCTAAGTTTTCGCTTCGTTGTGATGATGGAGGAAATTCCATGAATATGACTGATCCCGTTGCGGATATGCTCACGCGCATTCGTAATGCGGTTACAGCAAAGCATACGCGTGTGCTGATCCCGGCTTCGAAAATGAAGTTGAGCATCGCGCGTGTGTTAAAAGAAGAAGGCTACATAAAGGACATTGAGATCCTGAGAGATAATCCGCAGGGCACGCTCCGTCTCACATTGCGTTATGTGGACAAGAAGCCTGTATTGACGCAATTGAAGCGTGTGAGCAAGCCCGGATTGCGCGTTTACACGAAAAAAGTGGCTATTCCGAGGGTACGAGGTGGTCTGGGGATAGCTATTCTCTCAACGCCTAAGGGTCTGATGACCGGTTCAAATGCCTATAAACAGGGGCTTGGTGGCGAAGTTATCTGCTACGTTTGGTAAAGGGAGGTATAAAATGTCTCGTATTGGACGTGCTCCCATCGCCGTGCCACCCAAGGTGCAGGTGAACTGGACCGAGGACAATCTAGTGACGGTCAAAGGCCCGAAGGGTGAGTTATCCTATCAGGTCGATCCTGATCTGACGCTCAATCTGGAAAACGGGTCATTGATGGTCACGCGCCCCTCGGACAGCAAGGAGCATAAAGCAAAACATGGTCTCTATCGTACGCTTGTCAATAACATGGTTGTGGGAGTGACAAGCGGGTACACGAAGCAATTAGAGATTCATGGTGTAGGATATCGAGCCGCGAAGGTTGGCAATAGCCTGATCATCCAGGTAGGGTACTCGCATCCGGTAGAGGTTCAGCCTCCTGACGGTATCACATTAGCCGTGGATGGCGTTGATCCGGCAACAAAAGCTACAAGGGTGAGCGTGAGCGGGATCGACAAGCAGCTTGTGGGTGAAGTGGCGGCCAATATTCGCCGCATTCGCAAGCCGGAACCCTATAAAGGGAAGGGTATTCGTTACACTGGTGAGAAAATCAGGCGTAAGGCTGGTAAGGCCGGTAAAGTCGGCGGTAAGAAGAAATAGGTGAGTGAGCGATGATTAAACAATTTCATGCGAACCAGGCGCGGCTACGACGGCATCAGCGCATGCGCCGTTACCTGGCAGGCTCACCAGAACGTCCCCGCTTGAATGTTTTCCGCAGTGGGAAGCATATCTATGCGCAGGTCATA
>DASTZT010000520.1:0-4443 GCA_035764225.1 Ktedonobacteraceae bacterium | reverse complement strand
CTCAACCTGCAAGCGATGGCGCAGGCAGCAATGCGTAACTATGCGCAGGCGGTGATGGCGCACCAGCGTTGCATCAATTTGTTGGAAAGTGTCGAACCATACGATCCCTTCTTCGCGATCCAGGTATACATGTATATGGGGCAGCACTATACCCACCTCAACAACTTTGCTCAGGCTCAGGAAACATTCCAGAAAGCCCTTGCTATCGCAGAAAAACTCACCACGCCATCAGACATCCAGGCTGCCTACTGGAATCTATGCCAGCACTATGCTTCTATCAAAGAAACTGAGCTTGCGACACTGTACGCTTACAAAAGCTTCCATCTCCACGATTTACGAGAATGGAAATATTTAAGGAGCGAAATCTATTACTATCTTGGGCGTGCGATGTTAAAAGGAGATCCTGAAAAAGCCCGCTCCTATCTGGACAAAGCGCAACAGGAGGACGGTGCGATCAAAGATCCGCTCAGTTGCGCCACCATCCTTGCTCGCGAAGCGGAATGGCATTTTGGGCAAGGAAACTTTGCGCTCGCACAACAGTATGCCCAGCAAGCATGTGATCTGGCGCAGCCCTTTGGCGATACCATTATCAGGGCCGACGCACTGATTATTCGTGGACGCATTGAATACGCTCAGCAGGAGTATGAGCAGGGCAGTCACCATTTCGCTGCCGGGTTGGAGATGCTAGAGCGACTCGATAAACACGAGGAGCTGGCAGACGAGTCAGTACGTTACGCGCAACAATTAGAAGATATTGGCAAGCCCCACGAAGCATTTACTTATTTTAGAAAAGCTTTTCAAAGCAAACAAAAGATAGGAAAGTAAAAGCGCAGGGATGGCGATTGCCATACGGAAGTGAGGCCAAGCTCCCTATCAGGTATCTTTACAAGAACACAAGATACCTGATAGGGGGCCTGGCCTTACTCCTCCGGCAACTTCCTCCATGATACCTCTCAGGGACCGAATAGAGCATTTTGTCTACGAAGGCGGATTTTCTCACAAGGCTAGCTGCTAGCCTGTATTTCTATGCGTAAAAAAACCGCCTCTAATAGATTGTGATCTTCAGGTTTGTCAAGCCGCAGTTCAGTTTCACCCAGCGGCATGATTAGTGCGCCAGCAGCATCCACTGGCATGGGGCTACGGATGGCATGTGGATTGCCACCTACCCAGCGAATCGGCTCAATCAACGTGCCTAATAGCACCGAGACCGTCACATGCCGCCCACGTAACGACTCATCAAGGTCTTGTAGATGAAGTTCCAGCATCGACTCACGCTGGGTAATGCTGCCTTCTAAAGCCTGGGATTGCAGATGAATAACAGGTTGTTCATGACGCGGCGAACGGGTTAACAATTCAGCATGGCGTACCGTTTTTCTGCCGCCACGCATCCCTCCCGTTCCGGCCAGCGATGGTACATACGCATGGATATTGGGATCTTCGTGGGAAGGCGGGCTTGGTCCCTCAAAAATCAGGGCCACGCGCACCAGGTCTTGCAAGGCAAAGCGTCGAATGTGGCTCTGGGCGATATGAGAGCTGATGGAAATCGCCAATTGCAACAACCCACGAGCAGTAACATCATCATTGCTATGATCGTGGCGTGCTTGCTGTAACACCGCTTCAGCCTGACTAATTAGCGTTTGGCAGAGGTGGCCCAGCATCCTCTGTGGTATAGCTGCCAATGTCCGTGTCCCCTGGCCCAGCGTCGAACGCGGCCTCTGCGGCTGAATCGCGTAACGCATCGCATCGTAAAGCTCCAGATACCCAGTATGGCATTGCTGGCAGCCGACCAGATGATACAGCAGTGGGGCATAGTGAATGGCGGCCATAGGATCGTTGGTCAATATCGCCATGACGAAATCTGGCAACTGCTGGTAAAAATGGAGGTGATAGTCGCTCCCCAGCAAAAGCTCCAAATGGGCTTCTCCTGTTGCCAGATCTGGTAGTGTTTCTGTTTGAAGAGGTCCGCGCAATACCTCTTGTAGCCAGAAGGCCAGTTTTTCGTAATGAGTTTGAGGATGCGTTGTCCCCTCAAACTGATTATGATCGTTCATAAATTATCTCCTTCAGGTCCGCACGCTATGCGTTTATGGCTCCGCATAGTAACGTGATAGACGTTTCATCTGGGCCGCCGTGAGGTGAACGATCTCCTCACCAGACCAACTGAGTAAGCCTTTAGCTACCAATTCTTTCAACCCTACCCGCACATCATCTTCGGAAAGATCAGACTGTGCCAGCGTCTGTAGATCAACCGTATAGGCATTTTTGTCAGTAGCGTGTTTCCCATATACTGTCAAACGCAAAGCTATCATCGTTGTCAAATTCGTACTTTGTTGTTGCAGGCAAAGCCTCAGTTTTTTATGGGCGTGATCTTTATGCTGGCTCATATGAGAATGTGAAGAGAGAGACAATGGAATATTGAGATCATTGAGGACATGTTGTAGGAGATCGTCAGCGCCAAACTCTTGCAATTCTTGAATCACCGCTTGTAGTTGATAGGGAGCGGTGCCAAGTACCATAATGCAATGCTTGAGCAAGTTGCGCAGTTCTAGTTGAGAAGCCAGGTGGAGCGTTATTTGTTCAGGAGTCGCGAACGGCGCAGGCCCCCATAACGACTCAACCGCGTCATCAAGCGGGTTCTCATCGTAATCTACCTCTTCCGGCAGCTCCAGTTCGGCCTCGGTCGCGACTTGCAAACGGCGCTTACGCAAACGGTCAATGGCCTTATTTTTGATGCAGCGACTGAGAAAGGCATAAAATTGCGCATCCGTCACACGATCAAGCGCGCCAGGCGGGGTTTTATCGCCAGCGCCAAAAAGACCGAGGCGCACCAGCTGCTCAATGACGTGACCGATCACAGTATCCACCTCAAAGGCGTCATATTTGAGCGTTCCCAGGTAGCGCTGGGCGTTGCGATGAAGATAAGCGTAGAGTACAGGATAACTTTGTTCAGGACGATATCTCAAGTCCTGTGCGGTAAATGGCA
The DNA here is from genome assembly GCA_035764225.1 of Ktedonobacteraceae bacterium. Taxonomy (GTDB): domain Bacteria; phylum Chloroflexota; class Ktedonobacteria; order Ktedonobacterales; family Ktedonobacteraceae; genus DASRHT01. The sequence continues at coordinate 1,460 of DASTZT010000520.1, read as the reverse complement.
TGTGGGACAACCCTCCAATATGCCCATAGACATAAAAGATAGGAACACAGGCATAGACCAGCGATTCAGCAAATAGACAGGTCAGGCTGCGATAATCGCCATTTATTGTACAAGGAAAATACATTAGGCGCAATGCATCACATTCCCGCCCAACGAAAATCACATTGTGCGGGAGATGTCTATCATTGCGCCCAACAGGAAACGAGAGAACGCGCTCTAGCGTTTACTCAAGATCGCTGCGCTTACCGAGCCGCTGATGTTCATACGCCTTCTTAATCGCGCTTAGACTACGTTGAACCTCGTTCCGCTCCTCCAACAGGTTGGCATAGCGGAAGTACGCACCTGCGGCAATCTCGTGAGCATTTGAGGCATCTAACAATTCCAGCGCCTGAGAGAAGTACTTATCAGCCGCATCGAAATCATTATTCTGATGGCGAATCTGAGCCAGAGCAATCAGCGCCTGCCCCTGAGTTTGAGCATCGCTGCTTGAGAGCGCAAAGTTCAGCGCCTCCTGGGCCTCTTTTTCCGCATCCTTAGCCTGACCACGCTTCAGCAGCAATTCCGCCAGGCAGGTATGACAGATAGAAGCGGCCACTTCGTCATTGAGTTCGCGCTCAATCGCAATGGCTTGCCGGTACTCTTGTTCAGCGCCATCAAGGTTGTTCTGTTTCTCCAGCGCCTTGCCCAGACGTTGATGGGTCAGACCGACGAGACGCTGCTCGTCGCGCATCTCATAGACAGCCAGGCTACGCAAAGCATACTCGCGGGCCATCGCCAACTTGCCGACAGACTTGTAACGCTGGCTAATCTCCATATACTTACGGGCAAAACTCTTGCTGTCCCTGTTCATCGACTCCAGAGTTTCCAACGCCTTATGATAGAAGGTGATGGCATTCTCCAGATCGCCGAGCCTGAAGTAGTCGTTAGCGAGATTGCTATAGACTTCGAGGGAAAAGACCGGATCGGTAATCTGTTCACTATCAATCGCGGTGTTACAGCGGAGGTGATTCTCGATGGCCAGCGTATAGTTGTACAGCAAAAAGTATGCTTTGCCGAGCAAATTGCGGGCCCGTTCGGTGTACTCATTATCGTTGAGGGCTTCGCCCTGCGAAACGGCGGAGCGCAAATCGACGACGGCTTCCTGATACTCTGCAAGCCCTAAGTGTACCTGTCCACGCAGAAGATAGAGGCGATACACCTGGTCGGTGGTGATACGTTCGGGCTGTATAGGCTCAAGCAGTTGTGCGGCCTGTTCGTGGTCTCCATGCTGCACAAGTACATCAGCCTGCAAAAGATCGACATCGATTTTCAAATCGGGGCCGGCGTCAGCAGGAGAGTAGCCGACGGCGCGAGCTTCAGCAGCACCGGACGGAGACCCCTCCAGGAGGAAAGTCAAGGGGACATCCAGGCGTCGAGCAAGCACAGAAAGAGCTTTGAGGGAAGGTCTTATCTTGCCTCGC